>CALGBJ010000133.1 GCA_937877385.1 uncultured bacterium | reverse complement strand
TCAGCGTATTTTATTGGCAAATCACGATAACTTCTGATTTTTGACTGGTAAATTTTGACATGAAAAGGACAATTCATCGGCTTCAACAAATATTTTTCCTCATCAATCTCAATCGGCGAATAAATATTCTCCCGATAAAGTTGCCAATGGCCAGAAGTTTGCCAAAGTTTAAGGTTGCCAATATGAGGAGTAACTACCCACTGGTAATTTTCTTTTTTTAATTCTTGATATAAGTAATCTTGAATAATTCTTCTTAAAATCTCTCCTTTTGGCTGCCACAAAGGCAAACCAGCACCAACTTCCTGGTCAAATAAAAACAATTCTAATTTTTGCCCCAAAACCCGATGGTCTCTTTTTTCAACTTCTTCCTGAAATTTTAGATATTCACTTAATTCTTCTGGTTTAGAAAATGCCACTCCGTAAATCCTCGTCAGCATCGGATTTTTCTCTGAACCTTGCCAATAAGCGCCAGCAATTTTAGTCAACTTAAAAGCATCGGGATTAATTTCTTTGGTTGATTTAATATGAGGACCCTTGCATAAATCTAAAAAATGACCGCTTTGATAAAGAGAAATCTTCTTGCCTTTGAGATTTTTTAAAAGAGATAATTTGTATGGCTGATCTTTAAAAATTTCTTCTGCCTCTTTCCTGGAAACAATTTTCTTTTTAAAACTAATATCATTCAAAATTATCTTTCTCATCTCCTTTTCAATTTTGAAAAGGTCTTCCTGACTAATTTTTTTTGAACCAAAGTCAAAATCGTAATAAAAACCATTTTCAATGGCTGGACCAATACCTAATTTGACTTTTGGATACAATTGCTGAACAGCGTAAGCCAAAATATGAGCCAAAGAATGCCTTATTTTTTCAATTTTAAGACCTTTCGTCTTCGGCATAGATAATTTCTTCAATTAATCTTGGATAGTCAAAAATTTCTTTTTTAGAAAAAAATCTTTTAATTTCTTCTTTGGCCGCTTCTTTAGAATCAGAAGCATGAACTATATTCCTTGTTCCCAAAGCAAAATCTCCTCTAATGCTTCCTGCTTCGGCTTCAAAACCTCTAGTTGCGCCAACTATTTTTCTAACAACTGAAACGGCTTCCAGGCCTTCCAAAACCATCAAAACCACTGGCGAGAATTTCATATATTCTTTCAAATTTTTAAAAAATGGCTTTTTTCGGTGATGAGAATAATGATTGGCTAAAATTTTCTCAGAAAGTTTAGCCATTTTCAAGCCAACAATTTTCAGTCCTTTTCTTTCAAATCTTTCAATAATTTGACCTAAAATTCCTCTTTGTAAGGCATCGGGTTTAAGAATAACTAAGGTTCTTTCTTTATTTTTGTTTTTCATTTTTTATTTTTATTTTTTTTTAACCGACACTCTTTCTTGATTCTCTTTTTATTGGATTTATTTTATCAAAAAAAAAGAGAAAATACAAATTAAAATCTAAAAAAATCTAAAATCTTAGATAAATTCGAATCTTGAACGAATGCAAGTGTAAAGCTCAAAGCGCAAAGTGTAAAGCTAAAGCGTAAAGCGAATTTATTTAAATTACAAATTACAAATCCCAAACAAATTCAAATGACCAACCCTGAACCACGTAGGGTTCAGGGTTGCCCTGTACCCTTTAGTGGTACAGGACAAAATTCAAATGAACAAAACTAAATAAAACTCAAATCTTAAATCTCCCGCTCCAAAGGAGCGAGGCTCGCCCAGTAAAACTGGGCGGCAAATCTAAAAATGATAGTTCAAAATGTAAAAAGAATATTTCTTCCCTTCCTCACTCTTCCTCTTCTGACTCGTGTTAGAGGAGAAGATTAAGAAAGAAATGAGAAAGATAGATAAGAATTAGCAGTCAGCAAGGATGAAACTCTCACTTTATTGACAAAAAACCTGATTTTATGCATTAATAAAGATAGCAAGAAAGCCATTTAAAATTAAAATAAGGAGGTGATATTATGAGTATACGTTATTGTGCCTGTACATCGAAGTCAAGAGAGTCATTTGG
>CALGBJ010000132.1 GCA_937877385.1 uncultured bacterium | reverse complement strand
ATGAATTATGAATGAATCTGGAATTAAGGTTTTGATTTTGAACTTCTAAACTTCCATGATTCATGATTCATGATTCATGATTCAATTTGGGATTTGTCTTGAATTAAGTTTTTAGATTTTAGTTGTAGATTTTACTTTTTACTTTTTAGATTTTAGATTTTGTATTTTTTAAATAAAAAAGGCGGCGCGTACGGGAATCGAACCCATATTACGGGATTGAAAGCCCCGTGTCCTAGCCATTAGACGAACGCGCCGTGCCTCCCTGGGAGGATTCGAACCCCCAACCTTGACCTTAGAAGGGTCCTGCTCTATCCAATTGAGCTACAGGGAGAAAATTGCTAAAATTGTTGTATTATTATAGTCAAAATTTGGAAAAAATCAAATTTTTTATTATAATTTTAAAATGCTTTATTGTTCAAGCCAAGCCATTGTTTTAGACAAAGAAGAGTTTTCTGAAAGCGACTTGTTCTTTATCTTTTTTAGTCAAAAAACTGGCAGGATAAAAGTTTTAGCCAAAGGAGCCAGAAAAATAAACGCCAAATTAAAACCATTTTTAAAAATTGGCAATTTAGTTAATTTAGAGTTGGTCTTTAAAAATCAATATCGCCTTCTTGGCGTTGAACTAATTGATAGCTTCTCTTCTTTAAGAAAAAACTTTGAATATCTTTTCCGAGTTATCTCTGATTTGGGATTTGCTAAAGAAATGATTATTTTTACAGAAAAAGACGAATCTCTGTGGAAACTTCTTTTTTCTTATTTAAAAGTAGCCAATCTTTTAGCCAAAAAGGAATCTAAAGAGAATTTAATCGTTTCTTCGTTGTTTTTCAAAATAAGATTCATCAATCTTTTAGGATTTCTGCCTTCATTTGAAGAATTTGTTTCTTTAGAAAAAATCAAAGGTGGAGAAAAAAAATTATTCCTTCCCTTTTGGCAGGCAAAAAATTTTTCTGAATTGGTCAAAATTTGTCAAAAAACGATCAAAAAAGAAAATCTGCCTTTTTTGGAAAAAAAAATAAATTCTTACCTAAAAAAAATTAAAAAGAAAATCTATGAATAATCAGGGCATTATTATTACTTTAAATAAAATTATAAAGTTTCTTGTTATTTTTCTTTCTCTTTCAATTTTTCTTTTTGCTCTTGGCTTTTTCCTCTGGCGAAATTATTTTGCCAGCGAGAAGATATTTTTTACCGCTGATTATCCTTTAGAGATAATGTCCGGAGAAGAAATAACCATCAAACTTAATTACGACAATCAAACTAAAAGAACCCTTTATGAAGCAGAAATTGTTTTGGAATTACCAGAAAACTCTTTTGATAATGACTGGTCGCCTCTGAAAATAATTAGAATTCCTTTAGGTGATATTGAAGAAGGAGAAAAAGGAGAAAAAGAAGTTAGTTTAAGGATTTTAGGAAAAAATCAGGAAAATAAAAACATCTTAACTTACCTTTCTTGGAAGGCCTCTGGTTTTAAGGTTCCTTTTAAAAAGGAAAAAATTATCAATATCACTTTTAGCCAACCAATTGTTTCTTTAGATTTGCTGACGCCTAAAAAAATTCTCCCTCAAATTCCTTTTAATTTAGAAATTGCCTTTCAAAATAATCTTGACAAAGAAATTTATGGCCTTGAATTAAAAATCAACTTACCAGAAGAATATGAAATTTTAAACTCCCAACCAGAAATAGATAATTTTCAAAAGATTTTTTTGAAAAAATTATCAAGTAAAGAAAAAAGAAAAATTACTCTCCGAGGAATAATAAAAGGAGAAATCTATCAAATTTATCCTTTTTCTACTGAAATTGGTTTAAATAGAGGCGAGTTTATTTCTTTAGAAAAGAAAGAAGGAGAAATTCCTTTAGGTCCCTCTCCTCTCTCTATTGATATTTCTTTAGAAAACGAAGATGACAATGCCATTTTTCATTTAGGAGATGAAATTTCTTATATCATTTCTTACCAAAACAGAGCCGAAACGGCTTTAAGCGATGTAATTGTCCGGGCCCATTTAGATACTGAGGAAACAAAACTTTTAGATTTCTCTTCTCTCTCAACAGATGGCTACTTTGATTTGAAAACAAAAACTATCACCTGGAATGCTGGCAACCACCCTTCTCTAAAAGTCCTTAAGCCAAACCAAAAAGATGAAGTTCGCTTTCAAATAAAATTAAAAGATAATTTCCCTCT
>CALGBJ010000131.1 GCA_937877385.1 uncultured bacterium | reverse complement strand
ATCTTAAAAGTTAAATCTAAATTTTCAATTGAATGTTCATTGGAATCTTGAATTATGAATTAGGAATTATGAATTATAAATGAATCTGGAATTAAGGTTTTGATTTTGAACTTCTAAACTTCCCTGATTCCTGATTCATGATTCATGATTCAATTTGGGATTTGTTTTAATTCAAGATTTAAGATTTTATTGTAGATTTTAGATTTTACTTTTTAGATTTTAGATTTTTTTACTTTTGCGCTTTACGCTTATAAATATAGTCTGTAATCTTATTTTATTTTTTCTCTAATTTCTTGAAAAAAATCCAAGAATGTTTTTTCTTTGCCTTTAATTTGAGAAATATCTTGAGAAAAGAAATAAAGCCAAACAATCAGGATAACTATTCCCGAAACAAATAAAAGAAAAAAGAATTTCTTTTTTTCTTTCATTTTTAGGCAGCTAATGGTTTCAAGCAGATTATTTCAACTTCTCCTTCTTTTAAATCATTTTTTTTGATTGCCAATTTTTCTTTTTCCTTTTTTTCAACTCCCATTTCTGCTAAAAAGTTATCTAATGGCAGAATTTCTTTTATTTTCAATCCTTCAAGAAAATAATGCATTGGGATGACAATTCTCGGTTCTAATTTAAGGATAATTTTGTGAGCTTCTTTTGGTCCAATAGTGTAAAAGCCGCCAACTGGCAAAAGAAGAATGTCGGTTTTGGTTAATTCGCTTAATTGCTCTTCGGTTAGCTCACTTTGGCCAAAGTCGCCAAAGTGAACTAAATTAATTCCGCCTACTTCAAAAGAAAAAATAGTATTTACTCCTCTTTTTTTACCCTGGCAATCGTCGTGAAAACTTGGAATGCCTTTGATAAAAATTCCTTTTATTTCATATTCGCCTGGCTGATTGATAATAAAAGGAGAATTTTTAATTGTCTCTTTAAAATTGTGGTCCCAATGTTGATGAGAAATAGTTAAAATGTCAGCCGAAAATCTTGGCTCTTTCAAACCAATTTCTTTAGGAAAAGGATCAGTGGCAATAGTTATTTCTTTTTCTGTTATTTTAAAACAGGAATGTCCCCAATATTGAATAGTCATTTTTTATTTTTTATTTCCCAAATTTTAGTTTCTTCCCCCTCCCCTTGGGAGGGGGAAGATTAAGGAGGGGGAGGGGAACACTAACTTCCTAACCTCTTTGCCCGCCTAAGTTTTCACGAAGTGAAAATTTTGGCGGGCTTCCTAACCTTTTAACCTTAAACCTTCCTCTTCCATTGACTAAATACATTATAATCCAAAAAAATTTTTTTAGCAACAAATTTCTCTTTCCTCTGCTTAATGGCATAATGGCTAATAATAGCAGAGAACAAAATTCCAAAAATAAATACGATCGTATTTAAATTTGAAATTTGGGAATGGGTGAGAACAGAGTAGGTGAGGACAGGCCTCACTCAGTAATTAGCAAGGAATTTTTCCACAATTTTCTTTTGACAAAAAGCTTCTCTTTACTAAAATTTAAAGGAGAAATATAATACAATTTTAAAAATATATGGCCACAGTTATTATACCTAAAAAAGAGTTAAAAATAATGGTCAAGGAAAGTGTTCGTGAAGTTTTGACTGAAGAATTGATGAAATTGCAAGCCTTTCTCTTGCCTTCTGTTTCTCAAAAAGAACAAAGAAACATTGAAAAACTTTATGGCAAACCGTCTCGCAAGGTAGCCAAAAGTGTTGAAATCAAAATATGACCACTTGGCGGGTTGACTTTTCAAAGTTCTCTTTTTACTAAAATTAAAAAGAGGTAGA
>CALGBJ010000130.1 GCA_937877385.1 uncultured bacterium | reverse complement strand
AACTCGTAAACTCGTTAATAAATAATAAAACAATAAATATCAATAAGTATCTATGAGTATCTATCTAATTTTATTTTACTAATCAAGAGAAAACTTTCAAATCTACAAACTGCAAAAGATAAGATGTATTGCAACACCCCTAAATTTGATTTTTTCCTCTGCACCATTTTTGTCCATATGGACAAAAATGGTGCAGCAAGCTTGACAAAGAGAAAAAGAAGATTAAAATTTTTTATAAGAAAAATAAGAATATGAAAGAGACAGAAAAGAGAAAAGAAGAGATTGAAAAAGAGACCGATGAAACCAAAAAAGAAGAAAGCAAAGAAGAGAAAAGAGAGTTAGAAAAGAAACTTGAGAGTTGTTTGAAAGAAAGAAAAGAGTATTTAGAGGGCTGGCAGAGAGAAAGAGCTGACTTTTTAAATTACAAAAAAGAACAAGAGAAAATAAACAAAGAACTATTTCAAAAGTTTAAAGAAAAATTAATTAAAAATTTCTTAATTATTCTTGATAACTTTGATTTAATTTTAAAAGAAGAAAATTTAAAAAATCTTAACGAAGAGATAATAAAAGGCCTTCTTTTGATAAAGTCCCAGTTTTTAGACGTCTTGAAGAAAGAAGGATTGAAAGAAATAGAAGTTCAGGAAGGAGATAGATTTAATCCGGAAATTCATGAGGCAGTTATTTTAGAAGAAAAAGAAGGTAGAAAAAAAGATGAAATTATAGAGGTTTTAGTTAAAGGTTACTTTTTAAACGGTAAAGTTATTAGACCAGCCAAAGTCAAAGTAGGAAAATAACAATTCAAGGTCGGTTTAAATTTTACTCCACCCCACTTTTGTTCCAAAAGTGGTGGGGGAGTAGTAAAAAATAAGAAATATGTCACTAATAAAATGGGATCCTTTTAAAGAAGTAGACAGGTTTTTCTCTGAAGAGGATTTAGTTCCTTTTCTTCCTGCTTTTCGCCTAAATGAGCCTCAGGTTGATATTTACGAAAAAGATGGTAAGTTGTTTATCGAGACGCCATTGGCTGGTTTTAAACCAGAACACATTGATATAGAAGTTAAAGATAGACAATTGAGAATTTCCGGCAAAATAGATGAAAAAGAGGAAGAAAAGAAGAAGAATTATTACCGAAAAGAGATAAAAAAAGGGAGTTTTGAAAGAGTTATTCCCTTGCCTAAAGAAGTTGATGAAAGTAAAGGAGAAGCCAAGATCGAAGACGGTCTCTTGAGAGTTTTCTTTCCTTTGAAAGAAGAAGAAAAAGAAGCAGGAAGAAAAATTCCTGTTAGTAAAAAATAAAGTAAAATAAAAACAGTAAAAAATAAATAAAAAATGGCTAAAATTTTAGGTATTGATTTGGGAACAACCAATTCGGCAATGGCCATAGTTGAAGGTGGCCAACCAAAAATTATTGAGAATAAAGAAGGACAAAGAACTACTCCTTCGGTTGTTGCTATTACTAAAAATAATGAAAGAGTGGTTGGTGTTTTAGCCAGACGACAAGCAGTAACCAATCCAGATAATACAATTTATTCAGTTAAAAGATTGATTGGCCGAAGATTTAATGATCCAGAAGTTCAAGAAGATAAAAAAATTCTTTCTTATCAGATAAGAGAATCATCTAAAGGAGGAATAGAGATTAAAATGGGAGATAAGTGGTGGACGCCAGAACAAATTTCAGCAATGATTCTTCAAAAGTTAAAAAATGATGCTGAAGATAGATTGGGAGAAAAAATAGAGGAAGCTATTATTACTGTGCCGGCTTATTTTGATGATAGCCAAAGGCAAGCAACAAAAAATGCTGGTGAAATAGCCGGTTTGAAAGTAAGAAGAATTATCAACGAACCAACAGCTGCCGCCTTGGCTTATGGTTTTGAAAAGAAAAAAGATAAAAAAATCGTTGTTTACGACTTTGGTGGAGGAACTTTTGATTTATCTGTTTTAGAAGTTTCTGAAGATACTATTGAAGTAAAGAGTACTTATGGAGATACTCATTTAGGAGGAGATGATATAGACAAAAGAATAGTTGATTATCTTTTAGAAGAGTTTAAAAAAGAAGAAGGAATAGATTTATCAAAAGATGTTTTGGCTTTGCAGCGTCTGAAAGAAGCGGCTGAGAAAGCCAAACACGAATTAAGCTCGGTTGTAGAAACTGAAATAAATCTTCCTTTCATTAGTTCTGACGCTTCCGGACCAAAACATCTTTTAATAAAACTTAGCCGAGCGAAACTAGAAGAAATTTCCCGCGATTTAATTGAAAAATCAATAGAGATTACTAAAGAATCAATTAAAAAAGCGGGTTTTTCTTTAGAGGAAATTGATGATATTATTTTGGTTGGTGGTCAAACAAGAATGCCGGCCATTCAAGAAGCAGTTAAAAACTTTTTTGGTAAAGAGCCGCTTAAAGATATTAATCCAGACGAAGTTGTGGCGATGGGAGCGGCTATCCAAGGAGGAGTTCTAGCTGGCGAAGTAAAGGATGTCTTACTCTTAGATGTTACTCCTTTAACTTTAAGTATTGAAACTTTAGGAGGTGTAGCCACGCCAATGATTCCTCGAAATACTACTATTCCTACTTCAAAAACCCAAATTTTCTCTACAGCTTCAGACAATCAAACTTCAGTAGAAATTCATATTCTTCAAGGAGAAAGACCAATGGCGGCTGATAACAAAACCTTGGCTAGGTTTATTCTTGATGGTATTCCGCCGGCTCCACGAGGAGTTCCTCAAATCGAAGTAACTTTTGATATTGACGCTAATGGTATTCTTTCTGTTTCAGCAAAAGACAAAGCCACTGGCAAAAGCAGATCAGTTAGAGTTGAAGCAACCACTACTTTATCAAAAGAAGAAATAGAAAAAATGAAAAAAGAAGCTGAAGAATTTGCTGAAAAAGACAAAGAAAGAAAAGAGTTGGTTGAATTAAAAAATCAGTCTCAAAATTTAATTTATTTAGCCGAAAAAACTCTCAACGATGCTAAAGGAAAAATAACTTCAGACTTAGAGGAAGAAGTTAAAAGCAAACTAAATGCTCTGAAAGAAGAAATCAAGACCGAAAACAGAGAAGAGATTAAAAGAAAAATGAATGAACTTTCTTCTTCTTTGCAAAAAATCGGTCAACAGATGTATTCGTCCCCTCAAGAAGAAAAAAAACCAGGCCAAGAAAAAGAAGAGAAAGGTGATGATAAGCAATAATCAAAAATTTAAATGAAAGATGTTTTTTTAGAAGAAATTAAGAATCGGAGAAGAAAAGCAAGTGAGGTTTTTTGGAAGGAGTTATCTCTAATTATTATTGAATTTTTACTTTGTCTCTTCTTCTCCTTTAAATGGATATCCTTTTTCAATTCAGGTTTTTCTTTTCATCTTTCTCAAATAATTCTTTTTTTTCTCCTCCTCTTTTTGCTTCAATTTTTCTTTGTTTTAAATAGTATCGTCTTTAAAAATTTTTTCTCTCTTTTAAAATTAAATTTTCTTCTTTCTTTTTCTCTTCTCCTTCCTTCCTTTCTTTTCAAATTAAATGAAGTTTTATTTTCTTGGCGAGGCTCACTTTTATTTTTTTTGTTAGTTTTTCTTTTATTATCTTTAACTAACTTATTAGTTAGACATGAAAATAAAAATTTAATAAAATTTAGTTGGTCTCGTTTGGTTTTAAAAGGAAAATTTCTTCTTAATTTGTCTTTAATTTTGGTGATAATTTTTCCATTTTTCTTCTCTAATCATCCAAGTTTAGATGTTCTTTTAAAAAAAGGAATGGATTTTTCTTTAAAAGGAACTTTACCAGTCATCAGGGTAGTTTATCCTTGGTTCGATTGGCAGATGACTTTAGAAGATTTTTCAGAGAATGTTTACGGAGCCAAAGAACCGGGGAGTGTAATTCTTTCTCAGAAAATTTCTGATTACCTTGATGAGGAAATATCAGTTAAGGAAAAATTGAGTAAAATTGCCAAGATTTATTTAGAAAGAAAAATCTCTTTTTTTTCTGAAAATAATTTAATTAAATTTGGCTTTTTGATAGGAATCTATCTTTTGATTATTCTTCCTTTTCTTTGTTTGTTTTCTTATTTGACTATTCTTTTAGGAAAGATATTAATTATTGCCTTAACTTCACTAAATTATCTCCGTTATTCCTTTAAAGATGTTTCCAAAGAAGAATTGGGATTTTAATTAAAGTGTGAAAATAGAAGATTTCTCTTTTTTTGGTTTACTTAAAATTCAACCCTGAACCACAATCTAAAAACCGTATCTAAAAATTTCAATCTCAAATCTCAAAACAAGTGTAAACTCAAAGCGCAAAGCGCAAAGCCAAAGCGTAAAACTTAAAGCTTAAAGCTAATTAAAGAAAATCCTAAATTCTAAATTCGAAATTCTAAACAAAATTC
>CALGBJ010000129.1 GCA_937877385.1 uncultured bacterium | reverse complement strand
CCTCCCCCTCCCTCTGGGAGGGGGAGGAGTAAGGAGGGGGTGGTCATTTGAACATTTGAATTTTGGTCATTGTTTCGGATTTCGGATTTCGGATTTCGGATTTTAAAATTCAGATTTGACTTTTTAGATGTGGATTTTAGATTTTACCCCGTACCACTGAGGGTACGGGGTAATCCTGAATCTCACATGGTTCGGGGTTAGATTTAAAATTTTAGATTGAAAGGTTTTGAGATTTAAGATGTAGATTTGAGATTTGAGATTTGAGATTTGAGATTTAAATTTTTAGCTTTGCGCTTTGCACTTTGAGTTTTGAGTTTGAGCAAGGTCTGCCCTCGCTCAATTCTTGTCTTTTTTTATTTTTTTTGCTATCATTTTTTCAAATGGTGGCTTTAGTTCAGTTGGCAGAACGCTGGGTTGTGGCCCCAGAGGTCGGGGGTTCAAATCCCCCAAGCCACCCACAATTAATTTTAATTTACTATGGAACAAATTCCCAATCAAGAAATTGAATTGCTTCACCAGCCATTTGTCGGTTTAAGCAGTCCTTTAAAGTCAGACAAAGAAACTGAGCTGGTAATCAAAATTGGCAGAATCCCTCATCCAATGGAAACAAATCACTATATTGAATGGATAGAAATCTTTCAGGATGGCAAATTAATTCAGAAAAGAGAATTTAATCCGTCTTTAGATAGAGAAGCAATAACTTTCCTAGTAATCAATCCTCAAGAAAATTTTAATTTCCAAATTAAAGCCAAGTGCAATCTTCATGGCATCTGGTCTAAAACAATCAGCCAGCAGGACTTAAAGGACTTAGAAATAATTCAATAAGGATAAATTTTCCTTTTATCTTTTATGATAAGAAACAAAAGGCAAAATTTTTCAGAAAAAGAATTTTTAGACCTAAGAAAAGAAAAGAAACATTTCTCTTTTTTTATTCTAAAACTCAAAGAAAAAAAAGAGATTTTTCTCTTTCTTTTTTTAGGATTAATGATTATTTTTCCTTCTCTTCAAATTAATGTTTTAGCTCCAAACTCTAAAAGCGAATTTTTAGTCCTCTCGGCAAATGAAAACAATGAAAAAGATAACGAAAAAGAAAGAAAGGCACTGGAAGAACAATTAGAAGAAATCGAAAAGCAAATAGAGAAATACCAAAAAGATATTCTTGAAAACCAAAAAAAGGCCTCTTCTCTTCAAAGAGAAATAAGGATTTTAGAAAATAAAATTGCCAAATTTAATCTCCAAATTAGAGCCACTCAAATTGTTCTAAAAAGATTAAACGAAGACATTCTTTCTCAAGAAAAATCAATTCAGGAAAAAGAAAATCAAATTAACAAAGAAAAAGAAATTCTTTCCTCTTTGCTTCAATCCCTTCACGAAGAAGAAATTTGTTCTTGGTTAGAAATCGCCTTAAGAAATTCTTCTTTAAATGAATTTTTTGACAATCTCAACTCAATTTCTTTAGTTCAGGAAAATTTAAGAAAAAACTTAGAGAAATTAAAGCAAACAAAAGAAGAATTAGAAGAAGAGAAAGAAAAACTTTTGGCTGACAAAAGAGAAACAGTCGCTCTTATCAATCTTCAAAATTTTCAAAAAAAGGAACTTTTAGCTAAACAAGCCGAAAAGGACAAAATTCTTAAATTAACAAAAGGCAAAGAATCTCTTTACAAAAAACTTTTAGAAAAATCCCAAGAAACAGCCATTCAAATTAGAAATCGTTTATATGAACTTCAAGGTATAGGTAAGCCAATTAAATTCGGCGACGCGGTTAAATTTGCCCGATTTGCTTCTCAAAAAACCGGTGTCAGACCAGCCCTTATCTTAGCAGTTATCAGTCAAGAATCAAAGTTAGGAAAAAATATCGGTACCTGTAATCGAGCAAGTGACCCTCCTTACAAAAAATGGTATAAAATTATGAAACCTAATAGAGACCAACTGCCTTTCCAACAAATTGTCAGTGAATTAAAAAAAGCCGGTCACCAATTAAATATTGACGATTTACCTCTTTCTTGCCCAATGAAAAACAGAGATGGCTCTTATTATGGCTGGGGCGGAGCAATGGGACCAGCCCAATTTTTGCCTTCGACCTGGTTAATTTACAAAGATGAAATTGCCCAAATTACTGGTAACAACCCCCCTTCTCCTTGGAATGTCCAAGACGCTTTTGTTGCCTGCGCCCTCCTTCTACGAGATAACGGCGCAACCAATCACAGCTGGAGGTCAGAATGGCGAGCGGCGATGAAATATTTTGCCGGTTCAGTTAAGTGGCAATTTAGATTTTATGGCGACTCAGTAATGGAGTTAGCAAGAAAATACGAAGAAGATATCAAAAAACTTGAAGATTAAAATCAAAATAAAAATTAAAAGATGAAACGGATTTTTTCTTCTCAAGTAAAAAATTTTTTAGATAAAGAAGTGCTTCTTTGCGGCTGGCTTTCTAAAAAAAGAGACCATGGCAAAGTCATCTTTTTTGATTTAAGAGATAAAGAAGGTTTAGTCCAGCTAGTTTTTCCAGTAAAAAATAAAGAAGTTTTTAATCAAGCCAAAGAAATGGAAAAGGAATGGGTGGTGAAAATTGTTGGCAGAGTCAAAAAAAGACCAAAAGGAACTGAGAATAAAAATTTAGTTAGCGGTCAATTTGAAAT
>CALGBJ010000128.1 GCA_937877385.1 uncultured bacterium | reverse complement strand
TTTAGGGAATTATTATTTTGTTTAAAATTAATGAGAGAAAATACTTGGCAGACAATAGAAAACAACTTCTCAGCCGCTAACCAATATTGGTTTAGTTTTTTTACTTTTTCCCAGCGGTTGGGAGGTTTTTTGAAATAAAAAAATAAGATATTAAATAGTCATTAAAAAATCTCCCAACCGGGAGATTTTTTAGTTATTTAAAAAAATAAATAAGGAAAGGAGGTGAAGAAAATGTCTTGGGATGGAACGTTTACTCCTTGGGGGAACGAATCTTTTTCTTCTTCAAGTGAAGAAATCGGAGAGGAAGAGGAGGCAAAGATGCAAAAAGTAAGAGTTGAATTTGTTAAGCCAACAGGAGAAGGCGAAAAGTTTTTCCGAATTTATATTCTTCCTATTCTCCAAAGGTGGGCAGAAAAGAGAGCCGAAGTTGAAATTGAGGCTAAGAATGGAAAGAAAAGAATTGGAATTTTGAAGGGAGCGGATAAAGAAAAAGTATTATTAGAGAGCAAGGAAGAAATTATGGTCAAGGAAATCAAAATTATTTCGAGATGGGAAAGAATAAGATTAGATTCAATATCTGTATATTAAAATTAAAAAAAGGGGTCTTTCAGACCCCTTTTTAAAAAGAGGTGTTTCTCTACTTAAAAAATCTTATCTTATAAAATCTCTTTTGTTTTGAACCGTCAAAGTAAAAATTTTTTTACCTCCACTGATTTAAATTTGCTAAAAAGATTTTTTTAAATATAATTTTGATATAAAAATACATAAGAAATAAAGATGAAAAGAATTTTAAATAACATCTTTTTGGTTATTTTCCTTTTTTTTCTTTTTGGCTTATTTTTTTCTTGGCTTGGTTCAAGCAATTTATTTGCTCCAGTTAAGACAATTAGTTTGAATGAAGTTGTTCAAAAAATAAAGAATAGCCAAGTTGAAGAAATTGTTCTCAAAGGAGAAAAAATAACTCTTAAAACTAAGGAGGGAGAAGAACTTGTTTCTTATAAAGAGGCCAGTCAAGGGTTGTTAGAGACCTTGAAGGAGTTTGGTTTGACTAATGAGGATTTAAAGGGAGTTAAAATAAATGTTAAAAGCGAAGCCGGTTCTAATTTTTGGTTAGGAATTGTTCTTTCCTCGCTTTTACCTCTTCTTCTTTTGCTTCTTTTTTTCTGGTGGACTTTTAAGCAAGCCCAAAAAGGTGCTGGCCAGGCCTTAACTTTTGGCCGCTCTCGTTTAAGGGTCTTCAAGCCAGAAAAAGGCAGAATTACTTTTGATAATGTTGCTAACCTCAAAGAAGCCAAAGAGGAATTAGAAGAAGTAGTTGAATTTTTGAAAAATCCCCAGAAGTTTTTGAATATCGGCGCCAGAATTCCTAAAGGTGTTTTGTTGGTTGGTCCGCCCGGTTGCGGTAAAACTCTTTTAGCCAGAGCAGTGGCTGGAACAGCTGGTGTACCTTTTTTCCATATTTCTGGTTCAGAATTTATCGAACTCTTCGTCGGTGTAGGCGCTTCTCGGGTAAGAGATGCTTTCTCGATAGCCAAAAAGAATGCCCCTTCAATTCTTTTT
>CALGBJ010000127.1 GCA_937877385.1 uncultured bacterium | reverse complement strand
ATTCTGCAGAATGTTGGAATGTTTTTTAAGGTATGGTAGGTTAAATTGAGCGAGTAAAAATTATCTTTCAAAATCAATTCAAGGTTGAAAGAAAAAATACAAAAATTACTCAAAAATTAGCTGCTCATTTTTATTTTGCATTCAACCACTATCATTTTAGCATTTTATTATTTAAGCATACTAATATTTGAACGTTTTGGCGTTTTTCAAATTAAGGCGCGATTGCGTCTTAATTTGAAATTGAAATTGATTTTTTAAAAGGATTAGTTAAAATTGAAAGATGATTCCAAAAACTAAAAAAATTTGGGTTGATGGAAGGTTTGTTGATTGGGAAAAGGCAAAGGTTCATATTTTAACCCACTCCCTTCATTATGGTGGAGGCGTTTTTGAAGGAATTAGGGCTTATGAAACCGAAAGAGGTCCGGCAGTTTTTAGATTGAAAGAACATTTAAAGAGATTGTTTTTTTCCTCTTCTGTTTTGGGGATGAAAATTCCTTTTTCTCAAAAAGAAATAGAAAAGGCGATTATTGATTTAATAAAAATCAATAAAGTAAAACAATGTTATATTAGGCCTTTAGTGATTTTCGGTTATGGGGTGATGGGGCTTTATCCTAAAAAAGCACCGATAAATGTTATTATTTCTCTTTGGCCTTGGAAGAAATATCTTGGAAAAAATTTAAAAGTAAAAATTTCTAAATTTATTAGGATTCATCCTCGCTCAACCGTGGTTGAGGCAAAGATTTGTGGTCATTATGTAAATTCAATTTTAGCAAGCATTGAGGCAAAAAAAGAAGGATTTGATGAAGCATTGCTTTTAGATTATAAAGGTTTTATTGCCGAAGGCCCGGGAGAAAACATATTTTTAGTGAAAAATAAAAAAATTTTTACTCCTAAAAAAGGTTCAATTTTACCTGGTATTACTCGAGACACGGTAATTACAATTGCAAAACAAAAGTTAAATTTAAAAGTAGAAGAAAAAGAAATTACTTTAAGAGAACTTAAAAATGCTGATGAATTATTTTTTGCTGGCACAGCGGTTGAAATTTCTCCAATTGTTCAAGTTGAGAGAACTATTATTAGCAATGGCAAAGAAGGCGAAGTCACTAAAAAAATTAGAGAACTTTATCAAAGAATAGTTTCTGGCAAGGAGCCAAGATATTTAAAATGGTTAAAGTTTATCCAATAAAATGGGACTTAAAAATCTTCGTCAAAAAATAGATAAAATAGATCAAAAACTGATTAAAATATTAGCAGAGAGATTTAAGATAACTCAAAAAGTAGGGGAGTACAAGAAAAAATATCACCTGCCTGCTTTAGATAGGGAAAGAGAAAAAGAGATTTTTTTAAAGAGGAAATTGTTGGCTAAAAAGTTTGGTTTAGACCCGATTTTAGTAGAAGGGATATTTAAATTGATTATTAAAAATGTCAAAAAAAGACACCGAGAAATTAAGAAAGAAAAGTAAACCAGTAATTGGGATTATTGGTGGTAAAGGAAAGATGGGTAATTGGTTCCGAAGATTTTTTGAATCTCAAGGTTTTAGAGTTATTATTTCTGACAAAAAAACAAAACTTTCAAATACTCAATTAGCCAAAAAAGCTGATATTATTATAATTTCAACTCCAATAAAAATTGTTCCCAAGGTAATTAGGGAAATTGCTTCTTGTACCAAAAAAGATTCTCTTATTACCGACCTCGCTTCAATTAAAAGTAAAGTAGTAGAAGAAATGAAAAAAATAAATTGTCCCACCTTGGGAATGCATCCTCTCTTTGGACCGTTGGGGGAAAATTTGAAAAATCAAAATATAGTTTTTTGCCCCACAAAAAGTAAATTTAAAAATAATAAATGGATAAAGTTCTTAAAAGAAATTTTTGAAAGAAACGGAGCAAAAGTTATAGAAATACCGGCAGAAAAACATGATTTTGAAGTTGCTATTTTGCAGGCGCTAACTCATTTTTCTAATCTCTCTTTTTCATATTTTATTTTTAAAAAGAAATTTAAGCCAAGACAATTTTTTATGACGCCAGTTTTTAAACTTCAGAGTTTAGTTTTTGGAAGAATTTTGGCTCAGAACCCCAAGCTTTACGCTGATATTGAAATGGAAAATCCATTTTTTAAAAAAATCTTAGAAGAGTATTTAGAAGAAGAATTTAAATTATCAAAAAATATAAAAGAAAAAAACTATAAAAAATTTGAAGAGAAATTTCAAAAAGCGTCTTTTTATTTCTCAAATTTTATTAAAATTTCCGAAGAAAAAAGCACTCAGATTTTAAAAATTATAGAGAAGCAGCCGGTTAAAATAGGTCCTTCTGGAAAAATAAATTTTAGCAAGGCAAGAATAGGATATTTAGGACCTAAAGGAACTTTTTCCTGGCTTGCGGCTGAAGGAATTTCCTTGAAGAAATCTCAATTAATTCCATTTTCTACTATCAGAGAGATTTTTGAAGCCGTTAACAACTCAGAGATAGATTTTGGAGTGGTTCCTATTTACAATACTACTGCCGGGATAGTTTCAGAAACAATTTATACTCTTATTGATTATCCGATTTATACTCTTGGTTCTTTTTTTATTCCAATTCATTATAGCTTGCTCTCCAAAGAAAAAAATTTTAGAGATATAAAAGAAATTAAATCTCATCCTCAATCTTTTTCTCAATGTAGATGGTGGCTTTCAAATAATTTGGCTAATGTTCTTAAGATTCCAACGGCAAGCACTATTTCTGCCATTGAGAAAGATAAAGACAAAAAGGGAGTTGGATTTATTGTACCATTAGAATCAGCAAAAATTTTTAAGTTGAATCTTTTAGCAAAAAATATAGAAGATTTTAAAGAAAACTCTACTAAATTTCTTTTAATCGCCAGAGAAATAAATAAAAACATTCTTAAAAAAGTGGAAATTAGTAAAGATAGAAGCTTGCTTTTTCTTTCGGTTTATGATCGGTTGGGAATTTTAAGAGATATTTTAAATGTTTTTGCTCAGAACAATATTAATCTTACTGCCTTACATTCTATACCGGGGCACTTCCATCCTTGGGACTATTTGTTTTTTATTGAGGCCGAAGTTCCTTATTTCTCTAAAAAGTTAAAGAAAGTAGTTAAAATTTTAAACCA
>CALGBJ010000126.1 GCA_937877385.1 uncultured bacterium | reverse complement strand
CTTTAAACAAATTCTATTAAAGATAAAAATGAGCCGTCTTTCTTGGTGGCCTTACTTGTCTTGATAATTCTAGTATAACCGCCTTTTCTTTCTTTATATTTTGGAGCAATTTTTTGATAAAGCTCCTTAGCCGCTTCCTTGTTGCCTAAACGAGAAATAATTAAGCGATAATGAGCCAAATCTCCTTTTTTGGCTAAAGTGATCAACCTTTCAATAAATCTTTGCAACTCCTTGGCTTTGGCTTTGGTAGTATAAATCCTTTTTCTTTTAATCAGATTGACGGCTAAAATTCTTTTTAAAGCCAGCCTTTCATCTCTTTTCCGATGAAGTTTTTTCCCTTTTTTTCTATGCCTCATCTTTTTTACTTTTTTCCTTCTTTAAAACTCTCTTTGATTAAAGAAAAGTGTTCTAATAAAAGTTCGCTTGCCTCTAGTAAGGCCTCAGTCGGACTAATTGAACCATCTGTCTGAATAGAAAGGCGAAGTTTGTTAAAATCAGTCCTTTTACCCACTCGAACATCTTCTACTTCGTAGCCAACTTTTTTAATCGGTGAATAAATAGCGTCTAAAAGAATGGTGCCTATAGGAACTTTAGTCGTTTTTCTTTGCTCGACCGGCTCATAGCCAATGCCTTTTTGGACTGTCAACTCCATCTCTAAAGTAGTTTTATTATCAGTAATAGTGGCAATTTTTTCTTCGGGATTAATAATTTTGACATTGGCATTTTTCTTGATATCACCAGCCTTAACTTCTCCTTTGCCTTTAACTTTCAAAAAAAGTTTTTCTTCTTCTTTGCCAATTATTCTTAATCTAATTCTTTTCAAATTCAACATTATTTCGACCACATCTTCTTTGACGCCAGGGATAGTAGAAAATTCGTGACTGACGCCTTTAATTTTTACTGCTGTTATGGCTGCTCCAGCCAAAGAAGAAAGCAAAACTCGACGCAAGGCATTACCTAAAGTTGTTCCCCAACCGCGATAAAGTTTGTCGATCTCAAAAACAGCAATGTTATTTTTTTTGTCTTCAAAGACTAATTTGGCTTTTGTTGGTAAATATTGAAACATAATTCTTTTTAATTTAAAAATTAAATTATTTTGATATTATATATAAATAATATTACTTTCTGGAATAAAATTCAACTACAGTGTCAAAGTCAAACTTTGGGGCATCTTCTAAAGTCGGCATCCTTAAAACTTTTCCAGAAAGTTCGTCGCTTTTAAGTTCTAACCAAGTCGGTGGATTAATTTTTTTTATTCTTCTCTTTATTTCTTCAACATTCTTTTTATTTCTTTTTTCTTTCCTTAAAACAATAACATCGCCCACTCTTACTTGATAAGAAGGAATATTAACTATCCTCCCATTAACAGAAAAAAACTTGTGAGAAACTAATTGTTTGGCTTCTCTTAAAGAAACAGCCATTCCCAAACGATAAACCACATTATCCAATCTTCTTTCCAATTCGCTAGCCAACGACTCTGTCAGAGCAATAGATTTCTTCTTTTTTGCCTGGAGAAAAAATCTAACCATTTGCCTCTCATTTAAGCCATAATACCACTTAACTTTTTGTTTTTCCAAAAGGGCTCTAGCATATTCTGAAAGAATCCTTCTTTTCTTGCTATGAATGCCGGGACGGTAAGGTTTTCTAATCATTAGGCATTTAGGAGAATAGCATTTCTCTCCTTTAAGAAAAAGTTTTTCACCAACACTTCGACATTTTTTACAAACAGCTTCTTTTAGCATAAGTAATAAATTACACTCTTCTTGGTTTAGGCGGCCTTGGACCATTATGAGGGATAGGAGTAATATCTCTGATGTAAGTAATATTTATACCTAAACCAACTAAGGCCTTTAAAGCCGCTTCTCGACCGCTGCCAATGCCATTAACAAACAACTTATATTCGCCCTCATCTCCCTTAACAACTTTCTCGGAGATTGATTCAACTACTTTTGTGGCAGCAAAGGGAGTAGCTTTTTTAGGTCCACGAAAACCCATCCGGCCAGCACTACTCCAAAAGATAACATTACCTTTTTGGTCGGCTAAAGTCAAGGTAGTATTGTTATAACTACAATAGAGATAAATTCTCCCTTTGACTAATTTGCCTTTTAATCTGGCGGCCCGACTTTTTTCTAAAGCCCTTTCTATTTTCTCTTTCTCTTCCAAAACTGATTTCTCGTCTTGTTTAATTATCCTTTTTTTGCCCATAATTTATTTTTTATCTACGAGTAATTTTTCCACTTTGTTTAAAATAAACTCAATGGCACTTTTACTTCGGTTGTTAGCCGGAATAGGAAAATCAACTAATTCAGGATTAAAATCTGCGCCAACAATACCTATAGTTGGAATTCCTTTTCTTCTAGCTTCATTGATAACAATTTGAGTTTCTTTAGAACAAACTAAAAAAATCGCTTCAGGAAGTTTTTCTAATTCTCTAACACCGGCAAATTTTTTCTTTAAAGAATTTAAATCTCTGAGAAGGTCTAATTTTTCTTTGATTGGATAATTATCTATTTGACCACTCTCTTTCATTTTTTCTAAATTTTTAAAATATTCTATTCTTTTTTTTATTTCAGAAAAATTCGTTAAAAAGCCACCAGGCCATGATTCGTTAATATAAGGAAATTTAAGTTTTTCAGCGGTCTTTTTTATTGGTTCTTTTGAAGGAATGCTTAAACCGACGAAAAGGATAGTTTTTTTCTCTTTAGTCAATTCTTTAATAAACTTCAATGCTTTAGTTAGGCATTCGTTTGTTTTTTTCAAATCAAAGATAGAAATATAATTTTTTATTCCTAAAAGAAACTCCCTGATTTTGGGATGAGTACGGGAAAGAGAACAACCCCAGGCTAAATTTGCTTTTCTCATATCTTCTATTTCCTTTAAAAAATTTTTATTCTCTTTTTCTTCCTGCATCACTAAACAATATAGTTTTCTTTACTAACCATCTCAAAAAATAAACAAGAAAAAACCTCGTCAGAGAAAATTTAATTTCTCTGACGAGGTATAATAGCATAGAATACTTAATCAATCAAGTTTTTCTAGTTTTTACATCTCTGTTCCGCCTGTCTTTGCTCCTCCTTTACCAAAAACGGCTACTAAGCCGATAATGCCAACGATTAAACCCAAAATCACGCTATTATAAGTTGCTCCAGCTTCAGCTGAAAACTGTAAAACCCAAGGAGAGATAATCAACCAAATTCCTGCCAAAACCTCGATCCAAGAAAGTGTCTTGTTCATAAATTTTTTCTAATTATTTTTATCTAAATCGACCTTGGTGGAACTTTAAGAAGAAGTATACTCTTTATTTAGGAAAAATCAAGAATAATTTTCCACATTACAAATTTTAAAATCAAACTAATTTAATTCTTTTAATTTTTCAGAATATCTCTTAAATTTCTTCAAAAGTTCAATTATTTTCTCTTTTTTCTCCTTCTTCTCTTCCAATTCCTTAATTTTAAAATTCAACTGATTAAGTTTTTCTAAATAAAACTCTTTTTCTATCTCTTTTAAAAGATAAGACAATTCTTCTTTTAAATTTAAATCTTTTTCTAGCTCTTTTTCGTTAGAAATTTGAAGATAACCCAAAAAATTATTGATTCTCTCTTCCTCTTCTCGACTAAATTTCTTTTTGCCAAGCAAGAAAAGCAAACTTCTCTCAATTTCTAAAGGCAAAAATTTTTTTTGAGCTAGAACTTTTTCTATAAGAGAGGTTTTTTTCTCTTTTAAAAGAATTTTCAGGATTCTCTCGCCTAAAATTTCTCTTCTGGTCTTAGATAATTCTGGCGCTGATTCCTCTTCTTCTTCTTTAATTTTAATAGGTAATTCTTCTTTCTTTGCCCGAACTAACTGCTCGGCTAAATACTCTTCTTTTATCTTCAATTCCTTGCTTAATTTCTCCAACCAGAAACCCCTTTCTAAAGGAGAGAGTGGCTTTAATTTTGGCAGAAAAAAATCAACGATAATTTTTTTGCCCTCTAAAGTTTCTTTATCAGCCAGAGAGAGCGCGCGCTGAAAATAAAAATCCATTACCGCTATTGGTTGAGAAAAGAGATTGTTAATTTCTTTTTCTTTAGCTTTATTTAAAAATTCAGACAAATCTTTGCCAAAAGGAAGTTTGAGAAGATAAACTTTAAAACCCAAGGAAAGAGCTAAAGGAATAATTCTCTCACTGGCTAACTGGCCAGCCTCATCCATATCAAGCGAGAGAAAAAGATTCTTGGAAAATCTTGAGAGAATTCTTAATTGTTCTAAAGTCAAAGCCGTCCCAGAAACGGCTATAGTAAATTTTATTCCTTTCTCCCAGGCGCTCAAAAGATCCATCTGGCCTTCAACAACTAAAATTCTGTCTTTCTCTTTGATTTCTTTTTTAGTTTGATGAAAGCCATAAACTGCCCGGCTTTTATCAAAAATTAAAGTTTGAGGAGTATTGATATATTTGCCAGTGCCTTCTATTTCTTGACCAAAAATTCTGCCAGAAAAACCAATAATTCTACCACTCAAATCAAAAAAAGGGAAAATTATTCTTGAGCGAAAACGGTCGTAGAAAAACTTCTGAGAATTTTTTGTCTTTTCCACTGCCAAGCCACTGAGTAAAATATCTTTTTTCTCATAGCCAATTGCTTTAAGATAATTATTCAAGGAATCAAAACTATCCAAAGCAAAACCAAGATGAAATTCTTTGATCGTTTTTTTTGAAAGTCCTCTTTCCTTCAAATACTCTAAAACTTCCTTCTTCTGCCAAAGATTTCTCTCAAAAAAACTGGCAGCGGCTTGATTAATTTTGAAAAGAATTTCTTTTTGAGATTGAAGCTTTTTATCAACCGGTCTTAATTGAACGCCGGCTCGTTGGGCTAACATTCTTAGAGCCGTGCCAAAATCAACGCCCTCAATCTCCATTATAAAATTAAAGATCGAACCGCCGCGAGAACAGCCAAAACAATGCCAAATCTGTCTTTCTGGGTTAACATAAAAGGAAGGATTTTTTTCATGATGAAAAGGACAAAGGCCTCGCCAATTTGCGCCTACTTTTTGCAACTTAACATATTCGCCTATCAACTCAACTATATCTATTTTATTTTTTATTTCTTCTATAGGATCCATTTTATCTAATTAAGCGACAAGCAACCAAAGCTGTAGCTAAAGCATCGTAGGCATCATCATTTTTCTTTTCTTCTTTTAGATAAGGAAAAATCTGAAAAAGAGCGTTTTTAATCTCTCTTTTTTGAGAAAGACCCCAACCAGTGATGGCTTTTTTGACTTCGTTTGGACTAATCTCAATTATTTCTAAATTTTTCTTTTTGGCCTTAAGGATAACTATACCTAAAAGTTTGGCTATTTGAATAACCGTCTTTTGATTCCGACCATAAAAAACCTTTTCTAAGGCAAGAAGATTTGGCTTATATTTTCTAAAAACCTCTTCAAGGAAGTCGTCTATTTCTTTGAGTTTGGAAGCAAGATCCTTACTTTGACTAAAAAAACAATCAAAAGCAATTATTCTCTCTTCTTTCTTTTTTTCAACAATTGCCCAGCCCAAACGACTGGTACCAGGATCAATACCCAAGACAATCATCTATTTTATTTTTTCTTTGACAATTTTTATTATTTCTTGGGGCAAATGTCTTGTTTGTTTAGTTGTATCTCTATCCCGAAGAGTAACCGTCCCATTTTCCAAGGTCTCAAAATCTATAGTTACACACCAAGGAGTACCTATTTCATCTTGACGGCGATATCTCTTGCCGATATTGTCATTGTCGTCCCAAGCAACTAAAAAATTATCCTTTAGAAGAGAATAAACTTCCCTGGCTTTTTCTACTAAAGCTGGCTTATTTCTTAACAGAGGAAAAACAGCCAACTTAATCGGTGCCATCTTTGGCAGAAATTTTAGAACAACTCTTTTTTCTCCACTATTTAATTCTTCCTCGCTATAAGCATCCAAGAGAAGGGCTAAAAAAATTCTTTCTATACCAACCGAGGGTTCGATGATATAAGGAAAAAATCTTTTCCGACTCTTTGGTTCAAACAAAGAAAGATCAACTTTAGAAAATTTTGAATGAGTTTTTAAATCAAAATCGGTTCGATTGGCCATTCCTTCTAACTCGCCAAAATTTTTAAGAAAAGGATAATTATAATGGATTTCAACTGTTCTTTTTGAATAATGAGCCAAATCTTCTTTTGGAACTTCAAAAATTTTTAAATTTTCTTTTTTTAAGCCAATATCTAAATACCATTTAAATCTCTCCTCTATCCACTTTTGATGATACTCTTCTGATTTTTTTGGCTCAACAAAATATTCAAGTTCCATCTGCTCAAATTCTCTTATTCTGAAAATAAAATTTTCTGGCGAAACCTCATTCCTAAAGGCCTTGCCAATCTGGGCAATACCAAAAGGCAATTCTTTAGGGAAAGTATTAAGAACATTCTTGAAGTTTAAAAAAATCCCTTGAGCTGTTTCTGGTCTTAAATAAGCAATGGCTGAAGAATCTTTTTTAGCACCGACATAAGTTTCAAACATTTCATTAAAAAAACTTGGCTGGCCAAGATTCCCCTGGCAAACAGGACACTTATCATCTTCTAGATGGTCAACCCGAAAACGGCGATGGCACTTTTGACATTCACGAATTTCAACAACAAAACCATCTAAATGACCTGAAGCTTTCCAGGTTTTTGGATTTTGAATGATAGCTGAATCTATTTCGACAATCTCATCGTGAGAAAAAACAACTGCTTTTCGCCACTCCTTTTTTATATTCTCTTTCAAAAGAACACCTAAAGGACCAAAGTCATAAAAACCAGAAAAACCACCATAAATTTCCGAAGTCGGAAAAACGAAACCTCTTCTTTTAGACAAAGAAATTATTTTTTCCATTAAATTCTCCATATTATTTCTGATTTTATCATAAAGATTAAAAAAGGCAAATCCTCAATTGGCAATTAGCAATTGGCAGTTAGCAATAAGAAAGAAACTTATAGAAACTTATAGAAATTTATTGAAATTTATTGTTTTATTGTTTATTAGCGGTTATATGCAAAATAAAAATGAACAGCTAATTTTTAAGGGGAAGGAAATTAAAGAGGAAGTTTCCCTCCCCCACCTTAATCCTCCCCCTCCCAGAGGGAGGGGGAGGAAATAGGAGGGGGAGGGCATTTAGGCGAGATTTACCCTCGCCAGCAATTTACCATCCGGCAATTTATTCCCTGTCCATTCTTGTCTATACTTGCCCCGTACCCTTTGTGGTACGGGGTGGACAAAAATGGACAGGGGCAAATTTAAAAGCGATCGCTTTTATTTGTAAACCCCGCACCACGGTTTAACCGGGTGCGGGGTAAATTTTTGTAAATTCAGAGAAATGGTGAGGGCAGATCTTGCCGAAATCTACTTTAATAAAGTAGCCTTTTTCTTTTTGAGATCTTTTATAAAATTAAAAATATTTTTTTCTGGTTTTTTAAGAT
>CALGBJ010000125.1 GCA_937877385.1 uncultured bacterium | reverse complement strand
ATAAAAGACAATGCTTGAGAAAAGCGACCCAGAAATTTATAAATTGATTGAATTAGAAGAAGAGAGGCAGAGTCATACTTTAGAGATGATTCCTTCAGAAAACTACCCTTCCAAGGCAGTTCTTGAAGCTTTGGGGTCAATTTTGACTAGTAAGTATTCTGAAGGTTATCCGGGCAAAAGATATTATGCTGGTAATCAATTTATAGACGAGATTGAAAAATTAGCCATTGAACGAGCCAAAAAACTTTTTGGCGTGCCTTATGCTAATGTTCAGCCATATTCTGGCAGCCCAGCCAATTTGGCTGTTTATTTGGCGGTTTGCGATTTTGGCCAAACGATTATGGGTCAAGACCTTTTAGCCGGCGGTCATTTAACTCATGGCTGGAAGGCAAACCTTTCTGGCAAACTTTTTAAAAGCGTCTCTTATTCTTTGAATGAAGATGGTTATCTTAATTTAGAAGAAGTAAGAGATTTAGCCAAGAAATATTTGCCTAAACTTATTTGGTGCGGTGGCACTGCTTATCCGCGAGAAATTCCTTTTAAAGAATTTGCTGAAATTGCTGAAGAGGTTGGCGCTTATTTAGTGGCTGATATTTCTCATATTGCCGGTTTGATTGCTGGTGGTGTTCATCAAAGCCCTGTTTTTTTTGCTGACATTATTACAACAACAACTCATAAAACTTTAAGAGGACCAAGAGGGGCAATAATTATGGTTACTGAAAAAGGGTTGAGAAAGGACCCGGAAATAATAAAAAAAATTGAGAAGGCAGTTTTTCCTAGTGGTTGCCAAGGCGGTCCTCATAATAATCAAACAGCAGCCATTGCTGTGGCTTTGAAAGAAGCAATGGAGCCAGAGTTTAGAAATTATGCTCGGCAAGTGGTAACAAATGCCAAAATTTTGGCTGAAGAATTGAAAAAGAGAGGGATAAAATTGGTTTCTGGCGGCACTGATAATCATTTACTTTTGATTGATTTAAGTCCTTTTGGCAAAGGATTAGGAATTTTTTTACAAGATGCCTTGGAGTTGGCAGGCATTACTACTAATAAAAATACTGTCCCTCAAGAGAAATCTTCACCTTTTTATCCGAGCGGTTTAAGATTGGGAACGCCAGCAATAACTACTCGGGGTATGAAAGAGGAGGAAATGAGAAAAATTGCCAGTTGGTTAGAAGCGATTATTAGAGAAATAAAAGATTGCTCTTTACCAGAGGAAAAAGAAAGAAGGAAAGAGTATTTAGAAGAATTTAGGAAAGATATAAGGAACCGAGAGGTAATTTATAAAATTAAAGAGGAAATTTTGAATTTGACTGAAGATTTTCCGATTCCTAATTTGGGAATTTGATTTTAGTAGAAAAAGAAATATAATTAAAAATATATGGTAAAAGTTATTCAAGGGAAAAATTTAATAAAAATTGGTAAAGAACCAGTAGTGATTTTGCCTTTGAAGAAATGGGAAGAAATTCAAGAGTATTTAGAAGAAATAGAAGAAAGAGAGAGATTTAATAAGGCTTTTGAAGAAGGTCGAAATAAAAAAGGACTTACTCTTAGTGAATTAAAGAAGAAATACAAACTGATGTATAACTACTAACTTTTTCCTTTGACTTGTATCAGAAAGAGAATTTTTGTTTTATTTCCCATCCCCCCTCTTAATCTCCCCCCTTCCCTTTGGGAAGGGGGGAGAAAATAGGAACTCCTCCCCCTCCCAAAGGGAGGGGGAGGAGCTGAAGAAATTTCCTCCCTCTCCTCCGGAGAGGAAAGCATCTTCCATTTCCTCCCCCTCCGACTTGAGTCGGAGGGGGAGGATTGAGGAGGGGGAGGCACCTTTTTAGTTTAAGAAAAAATGAAAATTTTAGATGGCAAAAAATTAGCCGATAAAATTTTATTGAATTTAAAAAAAGAGATTAAAAAAAATAATCTCAAATTACGTTTAGCAGTTGTCTCTTTAGGCAAAGACAAAGTTTCTGAAGTTTATCTTAAAATCAAAGAAAGGACTGCCAAAAA
>CALGBJ010000124.1 GCA_937877385.1 uncultured bacterium | reverse complement strand
CCTCAAAACTCAACTGATTTACCAGAACCAAGAGAAGAGGAAACAAGAGAAGGAAAGTCAGAAGAAGAGGAAATAGAAGAAAAAACTCCCCAAAATCCTTACTTTTCAGATGTCTATTGGCAAATTAACCAAGAAGGCAAAGTTGTTCTAAGTTTCAAAGCAGTGACAACTACCAAAATCTATTTAGAGGGTTTTATTAATTGCCAAATAACTTCAACTCCTGAAGAGTCTTCTTTAACAGTTATTAGAGAAAAAAGAGAGCATTCAACTATAACTAGTCATTTCTTTTCTCGACCAGTTTCATTTTCAGAAAAAAGCTTTGCTTTTCATTTTCTTTCTAATCCAAACGATTTTCTTTCTTTGGAAAAAGGCAAAGAGTATCAGATTGTTAGCCAAAATCCTTGGCAGATTCTCTCTACCAGTTCGAGTTCGGCTTTTTCTGGTAAAAATTTTGATTCAGAAAAAGTGAAAAGAGATATTTTTAGTTTAGACGACTATTTAGTTCTTTATCTTCGAGATAAAAATAATCGGGTTTTCCTTGATAACAACGGTTATAGCTTTAGTTGGCCAGAAATAAAAGTTGTCTCTCCTTATAATTACTTTAGTAGTCCTTCAAAAGAAATAAAAATAAAAGTTAATTATAACAATCCTAAAACGAATTCCAAGAAGAAAATTTTCCTCTCTCTTTTCGAAAAAGTTAAAGGCGAATTCAATTATTTAACTTCTTCTTCTACTGAAATTTCTCCTTCTCTTTCTGCCAACCTTGTTTTTTCTCTTTCCTTACCAACCAGTTCGGCTTATCGGGTTTATCTTAGTTTTGACAAAGCAATTGAAAAATTGTCTCTGATTGAAGAGGAGAATTTAGAAAAATATTTTGACTATGATTTTCTTGACCTTAATTATACTCAAGGCGGTGGCAATAATTATTTTGGCAACCTTTCTTGGTCCTATCAAGAAAAAGGAGGTTTTTCCTCGCCAGTCCTCTCTTTATCTTTTCAGGCAAAGATGACTACTTACCTGAGAATTTGTGTTTCTTGGAACAAAGAAATTGAAGTAGAAAATAATTCTCTTCGTCTTTATTCTTTCTCTGAAAACGCTTTTCTGCCTTCAATTAATAGCAGTTCAACTTTTGAAATAAAAAAGTTTCCAAGAAAAGTAAAAACCTTTCTGTTAAACTATTTAGGCAATCGAGGATCTCTTCTTTGTTCTCAACCTTCAATTGAAGGCAATAAATATCAAGGAAGTTTTTTGATAAAAAAAGACAAAAAATACACTTTCTTTCTCAAAAACCTGGCTCTTAGCCAAAAAGGGAACTATTATTTTTATCAAAATCCAGATGATTTTTTAACTAAAGAGGAAATTTCTCAGATTTTCCAATTCTTTTCTTTGCCGAGAACAAATTTCACTCAAGAAGATAAACTTTATTTTTATTTAATTGAGTTAGAAAAGATAGGCAATTCTTTTAAAGAAATCAATCAAGTAATTGATAATTTTGGTTATTGTTTTG
>CALGBJ010000123.1 GCA_937877385.1 uncultured bacterium | reverse complement strand
GTTGGAATATTAATAAGCAGTTTTTGGAGTTTTTTAGTTTGAATTAAATTTTAGTTTGAAATTTAACTCGGCAAGGACAGACCTCTCCGACTCAAGTCAGAGAGGTCTGTCCTTGCCCAAATAAATCATCTTACAAGGCAAACTCGTTTGACAAAAAAATTTTTTTGTCTAAAATGATTTATATGAAAAATAAGAAAATTCAGAAAAGTAGGAAAAGTAGGAAAAAGGGTCAATTTTTCTTTGATGTTATTTCTCTTAATAATAAGGGCCAAATTGTTATTCCAGCTAAAGTTAGAAAAGAAATGAATCTTAAAAACAAATCAAGATTACTCTTGTTAAGCAACAAAAAAGAAGCAATCGTTCTAATAAAAGTAAAGGCATTTGCTGAAAGAATTAAAAAACTCGAGAAACTAACTAAAAAAATCAAACTTACTTAATTTTTTTAAATAAAACGACTATGAAAAAATTCCTCGTTCGGAAGGGGTTCGTTATTGTTCTCTTAATAATTATCTTTATTGTCTTGATAATATCTTTTTCTCAAAAAAAAGAGGAATTTTTATCTTATCAAGTTAAAAGATGTAACCTTAAACAGATAGTTAGTGTCACTGGTTCCTTAAAGCCAGCTAAAGAAATAAGTTTAGCCAGTCAAGTTGCTGGTCAAATTAAAGCTATCAACTTTCAAGAAGGAGATAAAGTTCAAAAAGGAGAAACAATTGTCAAAATAGACGACCAAGAAATTCTAACCGAGATTGCTCAAACTGAAGCCGATATTAATTATCTTAAAGAGAACTTAAGAAAACTCAAAAGTGGAGCTAGTCCAGAAGAAAAAAGATATTACCAGGCAAAATTAGCCGCTAGCCAAAAGAGTTTAGAACAGGCAAAGAGCAATTTGGAAAACACTAAAGCAGTTGCCGAGACAACTTTAGCCAATCTCTATCAAGATGTTTACCAGTTAGTTCTTTCATCTTTTGCTAGTGCAGACGATGCTATTAATCGTAAATTAGATCCTCTCTTTGAAAACGACCAAACTAATCCAAAACTTAGCTTTCAGACCGGAGATTTTCAAGCAAAAAATGATGTTATTTGGCAAAGAAAAATTTGCCAGGAAATTTTAGAGAATTGGCAAAAAGAAATAGAAAAAGTCAAAGAGGAAGAAACCCAAGAAAATCTTGATTACCTCTTAAGTATTTCTGAAAAAAATCTTAAAGAAATAGAGAAAACTTTTCCTTTAAGTAGAAAGTGTTTAAATAATTCTCTTGGTTTAAGCCAAACAGAATTGGCTGAAAATAAAGATTTAGTCAATTTAGGTGAACAGGAAATTCTAACTTCCTTAGCTAATATTCAAAGCAAAATTCAAGCTATTAATCTTCAAAAAAAGAATAATAAAAAATCTATTGAGGCAGCCGAAAATACTTATCAAGTTGCCAAAGCCAATTTTGAATTGGCGAAAAAAGAGTTCGAACTAAAAACTTCGCCAGCAAGAGAAGAAGATATTAGGGCAGCCGAATCCAACCTTAAAAAAGCCCAAGCAAGTTTAAGTTATTACTACCTTAAGCTTGAGAAGACAAAAATTAAAGCGCCGGTTGACGGAATAATTACTGAAATTCCCTTAGAAGTTGGCGACTTTGTTAATATTGGCCAAAAAGTCGTTGGTTTTATTAGTCAAGGAAAAAAAGAAATTGAAGTCAATGTTGCCGAGTCAGACATTGCCAAAGTTAAAATCGGCGACCAAGCCACAATTGATTTTGATGCTTTAGGACCAAAAGAAAAATTTGAAGCCAAAGTAGTTAGCATTAATCCGGCCTCAACTATTATTTCTGGAGTTGTTTATTACAAAGTCAAACTTTACTTAAAAAAAGACGACCCAAGATTGAAACCGGGAATGACGGCTAATATTGATATTTTGACTGCTAAAAAAGAAAATGTTCTTTGCCTTCCTTATCAATTTATTGAGGAAAAAGACCATAAGAAATTTGTTTATTTAAAATCAAAACAAGGCAAAATCGTTGAGAGAGAGATTGAAATTGGTTTGGAAGGTGAAAGCGAAGTAGAAATAAAAAAAGGATTAAAAGAAGGAGAAGAAGTAGTAATTGGTGATTAATGATTAGAGTTGGTTTAAAGATTGGAAGCTGAATACAAAATAAAAGTTGACAGTTAATAGAAGAAGATTTCCCTCCCCCACCTATTTCCTCCCCCTCCCAAAGGGAGGGGGAGGATTAAGGAGGGGGAGGAGTTAGTATTCTACTACTAAAACATTGGAGATATTTCCAGTTTTGTCCATAATATGCAAGATGATATTATGTTTATCAAATTAATTGATGTTAAAAAAGATTATCTCTCTGGCAAAGTAGTTACTCCAGCTTTAAGAGGAGTTAATTTAGAAATTAAAAGAGGAGAATTTGTAGCCATTGTTGGCTCTTCTGGTTCTGGCAAATCAACCTTAATGCATATTATTGGCTTATTAGACAAACCAACTGCTGGCAAATATCTTCTCAGCAACAAAGACGTTTCATCTCTTTCTGACGACCAATTGGCTTATTTGCGAAACGAAAAAATCGGTTTTGTTTTTCAGTCATTTAATCTTTTACCAAAAATTTCTGTTTTAGACAATGTTCTTTTGCCAACTCTCTATAGCAAAGAAACCAACCATTCCAAAGCCAAAAAAGAAGCCATTTCCCTTTTAGAGAAAGTTGGTCTAAAAGAAAAAATTACAGTTAAACCAAATGAGATTTCTGGCGGAGAACAACAAAGAGTGGCTATAGTCAGGGCTTTAATAAATAATCCTGATTTGGTTTTAGCTGACGAACCAACTGGTAATTTAGATTCTAAATCCAGCAAAGTAATTATGGAAATTTTCTCTAAAATCCACCAAGAAGGCAAGACAATTATTATTGTCACCCATGAAGACAATATTGCCAAATACGCTCAAAGAATCGTTACGATGAAAGACGGAAAAATAATTTAAGATGCTCAAGACTTTTCTTTTGAATTTAAAATTATTTCTCCTCTACTCCTCCTCTCACAAATTGAGAACTTTTTTAACTACTCTCGGTTTAATTATTGGCATTGGCTCTTTGGTTTTAATTGTTTCTTTAGGTAATAGCGCTCAAAAATCAATTGCTGTCCAAATGCAAAAATTGGGAACAAATCTTATTACTATTCTGCCAGGCGGATCAGAAGAAGGTAAACCAGCCAGTCAACTTTTTTCCAGCCAAGAAATAACTACTCTAAAATACGAAGACGCTCAGGCCCTCAAAGATACACCAGGAATAGTCGCCTTAACTGCTTATGTCCGAGGAACCGTTGTCTTAAATTATTTGAATAAAACAAAAAATGTTTTATTCAGTGGTGTTGAACCCGAATATCTCTTGGTGGAAAACACTCAAATAGAAAAAGGGAGGTTTTTTAATGAAGACGAAAATGAATCAATGGCTAAAGTTGTTGTTCTAGGATGGCAAATTGCTAAAGATCTTTTTCAAAGATCAGATCCTTTAGGAAAAAAAATAAAAATAAATAACCAGAATTTCAAAATAATCGGAGTTATGAAAAAGAGAGGAAAAATAATGTTTTTTGACTATGACAAAGAAATTTTCTTACCTCTAAAAACTGCTCAGAAAATTATTTTAGGAATTGACCATATTAATTTTATTAGAGCCAAGGCAGTTAATGAAAAATTGATACCTTTAATTTCAACTTATTTCAAAAAAACATTAAGATATCGTCATCGAATAACTGAAGCCAAAAAAGATGATTTCACTATTAAAGATTCCCAGCAGATGTTGGATATTTTTTACAAGACAACCAATACTCTAAAATTATTTTTAGCCATAATTGCTAGTGTCTCTTTACTGGTTGGCGGAATTGGCATTGCCAATGTAATGTATGTTATTGTTGACGAAAGAATTAGAGAAATCGGCTTGAGAAAAGCTGTTGGAGCTAAAAACTCTGATATTCTTTATCAGTTTCTTTTAGAATCAATCATTTTAACTTTGATCGGCGGAGTAATTGGTATTTTCTTAGGAATTTTAGCTGAATTTTTAATAAGTGTTATTGCTAACAGATTTGGTCTGCTCTGGCCATTTATTATTTCTTGGCCGAGTATCTTTATTAGTTTATTCGTCTCCTTTTTGATTGGCTTGTTTTTTGGTTTCCTGCCAGCCAGAAAAGCCTCGCAATTTAGCCCAGCCCAAGCAATGAGGTACGAATAAGATATTTAAAGCGCAAAACGAATTTATCTCAAATGTCAAATGTCAAATCCATATCTCAAATGTCAAATCTAAAATCTAAAAAGTAAAATCTACAACTAAAATCTAAAATCTTGAATTAAATAAACAATGAAAATTCAGATTTGACTTTTTAGATGTGGATTTTAGATTTTAGATTTAAGATTTTAGATTAAAAGGTTTTAAGATGTGGATTTGAGATTTGAGTTTTGAGATTTAAGATTTAAAAAAGGTATGTTTAAACATTATCTTTTATCACTTCTTTACTACAAAAAAAGAACTTTTCTCTCAATCCTTGGCGTATCTCTTGGTATTGCTATTTTGACTATTGTCCTCTCTTTAGGAGCCAGTTTAAGAAGTTTTATTTCTAAACAGATAGAAGCTTTTGGCCAAAAAACTTTATTTATTTCACCAAAACCACCGGAAATAAATGAATTAGGGACAATAGTTCTCCAATCTCAAGGAGTTAGAATTACCACCCTTCAAGAAAAAGATCTAAAAGACATTTCTCGTCTACCTTATGTAGAAGCAGCCAGCGGCGCAGTAATGACTACTGAATGGATAAAGTATCAAGATAAAGAAAAACAGACAACAATTATTGGCGTCTATCCTGATTATAAAAAAATTGACAAATCATTTGAAATTATGAAAGGGAGAATGTTTAGAGATTCTGAAAACGAAGGTTTAGCCCGAGTGGCTGTTATTGGTTATGAGATTTACAATGAATTTTTTAAAAACAAAGAACCAATAGGCAAATATATAAAAATTAGAGGGATAAATTTTAAAGTTATTGGAGTGACAAAGAAAAGAGGCGGGCTTGGTTTTATTGATATAGATTCTTTGATTTTTCTACCAACAAAAACTCTACAGAAGTTGCTTTTGGGTATTAATTATTTCTCAGAAATTGATGTCAGCGTAAAAAAAATAGAGGATTTACCAATTGTTAAAAAAATCTCAACTAAAATTTTAAGAGGCAATCACCATTTAAAAGAAACCAAAAAGAACGATTTCGAAATTATGACCTCTGAAGAAACTATTAAAAAAACTTCTCAAATTACTTTAATTGTTGATATCCTTCTTTTTCTTTTAGCTTTTATTTCTTTAATCGTTGGCGGCGTTGGTATTATGAATATGATGCTTATTTCAGTTAAAGAAAGAACTAAAGAAATCGGCTTAAGAAAAGCTGTTGGGGCCAAAAATTCTGATATTCTTTATCAGTTCCTTTCAGAAACCATAGTTGTTGTTTTATTAGGTGCCTGTTTAGGAATTATTTTTGGTATTGTTTTTATTTTACTTGTGTTTTTGTTTTTAAAATATTTTGGCATTGATTGGCAACTGAAAATCTCTTTCTTCTCTTTGTTTTTAGGATTATTTCTGGCTTTTTTAGAAGGACTAATTTTTGGCCTTTGGCCTGCTTATCAGGCAAGTAAAAAAAATCCAGTTGAGGCTCTGAGAGAATAAAACAGGACGACCTTAAAGTCGTCCTTGAAAATTCCTTAATTATGAGTCAGAATCAGAATTAAAACCAGAATCAGAATTAAAACCAGAATCAGAAGCAGGAATAGAATTATCAGGAAATAGATTATCATCGAAATCAACAATTTCCTCTCCTCTCTCAAAACTCTTAAACCTTCTGATTGCTTCCCTTCTAGAGGAAGCAACACCAATACTCCCATCAGGAAAAACAAAAAACAACATTTTAACCTCCTATAAGAATTTTTTTTGGAGCCACTTAATTATGACATATTTCCTAAAGAAAGTCAAGCAATAATTGGCAATTGGCAGTTGGCAATTGGCAGTTGGCAATAAGAAAGAAACTTATAGAAACTTATTGAAATTTATTGTCTAAATAAAACTTTAGCGTAAAGCGCAAAAGTAATTAAATCCTAAATTCAAAATCCTAAATCCTAAACAAATCCCAAATTCTAAATTACAAATTCCAAACAAATCTAAAATCTAAAAAGTAAAATCTAAAATCTACAACTAAAATCTCAAAACTTAGATAAATTCGAATCTCGAATCTCGAAATCCGAAACAAATTCAAATTTTCAAATGACTAAATGTTCAAAACGAATATCCCACCCCCTCCTTACTCCTCCCCCTCCCAGAGGGAGGGGGAGGAAATAGGTGGGGGAGGGCATTTTGAACATTTGGATTTTGGTCATTGTTTCGGAATTCGAATTTTGCCCAGAACCACCTTGGGTTCTGGGCAACCCCGTACCTTATATGGTTCGGGGTTGAATTTCGGATTTTAAAATTGAGATTTAACTTTTTAGATGTGGTTTTTAGATTTTAGATTTAAGATTTTAGATTGAAAATTTTGAGTTTTGACATTTGACTTTTTAAATTATGCTCTTGACAAGCCAAAGAAAATTAATATATACTTTTAGTGAATAAAGAACCTTGAAAAAAATATAAGGAAAGAAGGACAAAAAAACCTTTATTAGTTGCTCCAACCAAGACTTTTCTTCATTTAATTTTTTATGAGGATTTGATCTTGGTCCAGGATGAACGCTGGCGGCGTGGATAAGGCATGCAAGTCGAACGAGGTGACCGGAGGTCACCTCGGGCAATTTAGCATTTGGCTTATTAGCAATTGGCGTTATTTTTAACAATTTGAAAATTTTATGGAATTATTTCGTTTTTTAAATTTTGAAGTTTATAAAAAATCTAAAAAGCTCTATCGGGAAATTAATAAATTAACCAAAAATTTTCCAAGGTCTTATTACTATTTAGTTGATCAACTAAAAAGAGCTTCCTTGTCAGTTCCTCTCAATATTGCTGAAGGCTCGGCAAAATCTTCTGATAAAGACTTTGCAAGATACCTCCAAAGTTCATTAGGTTCTATCAATGAAGTTGTGGCTTGTTTAGATATTTCTTTAGAAGAAAAATTAATTAATAAAACTCAATTTCAAAAATTATCTGAAGAATCAAAAATTATTGCAAAACAACTTGGAAGTTTTATTAAAAAATTAAAGCCAAAAGCTAAAAGCTAATTGCTCGAGGCGACCTTCGGTCGCCGAGTGGCGAACGGGCTAGTAACACGTAGGTAACTTACCGGCTACACGGGTATAACCCGGAGAAATCCGGGCTAATTCCCGATAGTCCCAGCCCTATTTCTGTGTTGGAGAAACATTTTTTAAGATACGCTACAGCCACTTTGGTAACAAAATTTATGGTATTTCTCTCATAAATTAGAAGTTGAAATCGCGAAACAAGTTAAGCGCAAA
>CALGBJ010000122.1 GCA_937877385.1 uncultured bacterium | reverse complement strand
AAGGTACCTCCCCCTCCTACACCTCCCCCTCCAAAGGAGGGGGAGGAAATTAAGTAGGATTTCCTCTTTCAAAGGAGAGGAGGGAGAGGAAACACAATAATTTCTCCCCCCTTCCCTTTGGGAAGGGGGGAGATTAAGAGGGGGGATGGGAAACCGATAGTTTCCTCCCCCCTCCCCCTAATTTTGCCTATATACCTCCTATGTATTTGTATCTCTTACAAAACAAAAAGGATAGAAATTTCAAGTAGTATCCTTCCTGGACAAAATTAGGGGGAGGGGGAGGATTAAGGAGGGGGATGGGGTTTTAGAAAAAAGCAGAAAACCTCCTTTACCTTTACTCTCCCTCTCTAGAGAAGAAAGAAGAATTGGTAATTACTTTTTCTTGAAAGAAATCTCGTTTCCTTTTAAATAAATTTCTATTTTAGAACCGGGGGTGATTTTGCCAGTCAAAAGTTCTTTGGCTAAAGGCACTTCTATTTTTTGATAAACAATTCTTTTAATTTCTCTAGCACCAAACTCTTCTGAGTAACCTTCTCGAACAAGATAGTCAACAACTTCTGGTTCGATTTTTTCAATCTCTATTCCCTGACCCTCAACCATTTTTTTCACCCTTTCTAATTGAAGAAGAACTATTTTCTTAACTGCCTCTTTGTCTAAAGGATTGAAAATAATAATCTCATCAATTCTATTCAAAAATTCTGGTTTAAATTGATGGTAAAGAATTTCTTTAATTTTTGGTTCAATTTCTTTAATTGTTTTTTTCTCTTTCAAGGCAGACAAAATTATCTCTGAGGCAATATTGCTAGTAGCAATAATAATAGTATTAGTAAAATCAACTGTTCGACCCTTACCATCAGTCAAGCGACCATCGTCAAAAACTTGAAGTAAAGTATTAAAAACTTCTGGATGGGCTTTTTCTATTTCGTCAAGCAAAACAATGCTGTAAGGCTTTGTTCTAACTGCCTCTGTCAATTGACCGCCTTCTTCATAACCCACATAACCAGGCGGTGAACCAATCAAACGAGCCACCGAGTGCTTTTCCATATACTCGCTCATATCTATTCGGACCAAAGCTGCCTCGTCACCAAAAATCGCCCAAGCCAAAGTTTTAGCTAACTCGGTCTTGCCAACGCCAGTTGGACCTAAAAAAAGAAAAACGGCAATTGGCTTATTTTTCTCACGCAAGCCAGCCCGAGCCACTCTGACAGCATCAGCTACCGCTTCAATAGCCCTTTCTTGACTAACTATCCTTTCTTTTAATTTTTCAGTCAACTTGGCATACCTTTCTCTTTCTTCAATACTCAACTCTGTTACTGGTACACCAGTTAATTTAGAAATAACTAAAGCAATATGTTCTCTTTTAACTTCAGGGGTAGTAGAAATTTTTTCCTTTCTCCATTTTTCTTTTATCTGGTCCAACTCTTCTTTTATCTTTTTCATCTTCTCTTCAATTTCTTTAATTTTTTCCTTTTGCTTATGACTTTTAGCAAAAGAAAGCTCTCGGTTTAATCTTTTCAAATTCTCTTCTCTATTCTTAATTTCTCTCGGCAAAGAAAAAGATAAAACTGCCACCCGGCTAGCGGCTTGGTCTAAAACATCAATGGCTTTATCAGGCAAGTATCTTGAAGAAATATATTTAGAAGAGAAATCAACTGCGGCGGTTATTGCCTCGTCAGAAATTTTTACTTTGTGATGGGCTTCGTATTTATCTTTTAAGCCAAAGAGAATTTGGATTGTCTGTTCAGGCGTTGGTTCTTCTATTAAAACTGGTTGAAACCTTCTTTCCAAAGCAGCGTCTTTTTCTATATATTTTCTATATTCGTTTAAAGTAGTTGCTCCAATCAAATGGAGGTCGCCTCTGGCTAAATAAGGTTTGATAGTGTTAGAAAAATCAACTGCTCCTTCAGCGCCGCCAGCGCCAACTATAGTATGAATCTCATCAATAAAAACAATCAAATTTCCTTTATTTTTGACAATTTCTTCAATAACTTTTTTTATCCTCTCTTCAAACTCCCCTCGATACTTTGTTCCAGCAATCAAAGAATTAACATTCAATTCAATTAACCTTTTATTTTTTAAACTATCTGGCACTTCCTCTTTAACGATTTTTTGAGCCAAACCTTCAACAACGGCTGTCTTACCAACGCCGGGCTCACCGATTAAAACCGGATTATTTTTTGTCCTTCTTAAAAGAATTTCGATAACTGTTTCTATCTCATCTAAACGACCAATAACTGGATCAAGCTTGCCTTCTCTGGCTAAAGCAGTTAAATCTCTAGAGTATTTGTCTAAATTTGGCGTCAATGAATATCTACCTTTTTTCTCTTTTTTAGCCAAACCAATTACTTCGGGAACAACTTTGGCTAATTTCTCTTCGCTGGCGCCGAATTTAAGCAGAGCATCAGCAGCAAAACTATCTTTTTCTTTGGCTAAAGCAAGTAAAATATGCTCAGGACCAATATAATCCTGACCATAACTTTGAGAAAGATAAAAGGCATTTTCTAAAACGCTCTTAATTCTTGGCGAAATACCAACTTCTTCAACACTTCTTTTCTTGCCTTTCAAGGCGTTACTCTCAATATAAGACCTTAACTCGCCTGAATCAATGCCAATATCCTTTAAAATTTTCTCAACCAAAGGATCTTCTAAAATTGCCAAAAGAAGATGCTCGGTTTCAATTTCTTTTCTGCCAAAATCAGCAGCAATTTCAGCTGATTTTTGTAAAAATTCTTTTGTTTCCTCAGAAATCAATTTGTCAATATCAACCCTCTCAACCTCTGGTTCAAAAAAACTACCAAATAAATCTTCTTCTGGGAAAAAATCTCTCTCAAAAGAAAATAAGTCAGAAAAAGGAGAATGTGATTCTTTTTTAGAAAATTTTTTAGCGCAAATAGGGCAAAGATGAAGAACTTCTTTTTTGCCTTCAACTAAATTAAAGCGAGTAATTGTTTGAGTTGCTTTTCTTTTCTT
>CALGBJ010000121.1 GCA_937877385.1 uncultured bacterium | reverse complement strand
AAAAGAAAAAAATTATTGTTTTTTCCAATCTTTAATTAAAATTGTCTTTTTGCGGGTATTTATTTTCAGTTCTAATTTTTGGTGCTCTCGCCATTTAAATTTACGAATTACTTCAATTGGCAAAGTTATACCATAAGAATGTCCGCTGGCAACTTTAATTAAACTTCTAATATTTCTTTTATTTATTTTTCTTCTTCCCATTTTTTTATTGAATTTATTACTGAATTTTTTACTGAATTAATTCAGTAATTTATTCAGTAATTTTAAATAATTTTAAATAAAAAATTTTATTTGAAAAGGTTATTTCCCATCCCCCTCCTTAATCCTCCCCCTCTCCGACTTACGTCGGAGAGGGGGGGAGAGAAACTATCGGTCTCCTATCCCCCCTCCTTAATCCTCCTCCTTCCCTTTGGGAAGGGGGAGGAAACAAAGAAACTTCCTCTCCCTCCAGAGGAGGAGTTACCGTTTAATTTCCTCCCCCTCCTCTGGAGGGGGAGGTGTAGGAGGGGAAGGTACCTTGATTTCTATCCCATCCCCCTCCTCACCTCCCCCTTCCCAAAGGGAAGGGGGAGGTGAAAAAAGGGGATCCTCCTCCTCCGACAAGAATCGGAGGGGGAGAAAAAAGAAGTTACCTATCCCCTCTCTTAATCTCTCCCCTTCCCAGAGGGAAGGGGAGAGATTATTGTGTTTCCTCCCCCTCCTTTGGAGGGGGAGGACTAAGGAGGGGGAGGAAACAAAGGAGAGACGGAGGTCTGCTCTCCGCTCAATCTTAGAAATAATAAAGCAAAGCGAGGATGCCGGAAATGATTTCAATCAAAAAAATTACTCTTACTAAATTTTTCTCCGAAATGCCGCCGAAAATTTTCATTATTAGTTGACCTAAACCCTTTGCTTTATTTTGAGGCGGATAAAGTTTGCCTTCTTTGTATTCTCCAAAGGTTTTTGGAAGTTTACGTCTAATTTTAATTAAAAAATCTAAAAAATGAGGGAGAAAAATTATTAAGCCGGCAACTTCAAAATTTCCTAAAATCACCGAGGTGGCAATCAAAGCACCGATAGTCATTGTTCCAATATCACCAACAAAAATTTTTGAAGGATAGCGATTGAAATAATATAAGGCAAAACAACTTCCGGCAAGAGAAACTAAAACCAAAAACGATCCCCAAGCACCAATTTTAAAAGCGATTAAAGTTAAAAAAATACTGGCAATAAATCCTAATCCAGATTCAAGACCGTTAAAGCCAGCCAGCATATCAAAAGCATTGGCGGCACCGCTAACTCCAATTGGCACCAAAATTAAAGGATAAAAAATACCAAAATCAACTTGGCCCAAAAATGGAAGATGCATTTGAGAAACACCCATTTTTAAAACTCCTAAAGGAAGTCCAGCGAATAAAGCCAAAATTACTTTTGTTTTTTGAGAAAGAACTAAAAGATCGTCAATTAAGCCAATAAAGCCAATTGAAACCAAAACAAGCAATGCCGCTAAAATTTTTTCAGTTGAAATTTGAGAGTCATAATTTAAAAAAAATTTAAAAGCAATAAGAATAATTAAAGTCAAGCCAATTCCAAAAACCAAAGCAATGCCTCCCATTTCAGGGACAAGCACTTTTCCTGGCTTATTCATATCTTGGGCTAAAAAACCGGCTTTCTTCAACGCTTTAATTAAAGAAGGCAAAATTAAAAAGGTTAAAAGAAAAGAAATAAAAAAACAAAAAATTCCAATTTCCATAACTACTATTTTTTTAACGACCTAAATTTTCCCCATCCCCCCTCTTAATCTCCCCCCTTCCCAAAGGGAAGGGGGGAGAAAAAAGGGGATTCTCCTCCTCCGACAAGAGTCGGAGGGGAAGATACCGTTTGTTTTCCTCCCCCTCCTTTGGAGGGGGAGGACTAAGGAGGGGGAGGTTCCCTTTTGTTTCTAT
>CALGBJ010000120.1 GCA_937877385.1 uncultured bacterium | reverse complement strand
AGCTGAAGAAATTGCTCAAAAAAATATTGAAGAAATTCGCCAAAAAGTTGGCTTAAAATACTAAAAAAGAGGGCTTTCGTTGCCCTCTTTAATTTTTTTTAATTGCAGTCAACTATTTCCTTTTCTTCCAACACGAGATAACGGTTGTCAATTATTTCGTATTTTCTCCCTTCAGTAGAAACTTGATTATTTTTGATCTCGTAAGCTTGCTTTCCTTTAAGGAGGAACCTTCTTCCTCCTTGGCAGACCAGTATTCTCTTTCCTTCTTCTGGTTTTGGCTTTGGTTCTGGTTTTGCTTTCGCTTTGTGATTCCGGGTAAGAAGATATATTATTCCCACGGCAGCTAGAGCACCGCCAGTGTAGATCGCCAGCTTTTGGACACTGGCTAGATTAGATCCAATTTCTGTCTCGTGTTTCTCGTGAATTTTAATTTTTCCGGTTCTACTACGGACGCGATAGTATCTGTAATTTCGTCCGTAATTACCAGTCGTCGCACAACCACCGACCATTACTGTAAGAAACGCTACTATTACTGAATAAACTAAAATTTTTTTCATCATCTTATATACCTCCTTTCCTTATTATTTTTTCTATTTACTGCTAATAATGTATCACAAAATTGGTTTTTTGTCAAGGGTTAAGGAGCAAGTCAGCTGCTTTTTTCGTTCGTAGTTTTTCCACAATTTTTTTTGGAATAAACTTTTTTATTTTGTTATAATTTTTTAAAGATTTTTTTAAAAATTGAAGTCGGCAAAAGCAAAATAAAACAAAATTAAATATGGCTAAAAGAAAAATTTTTTCTAAAAAAGTCGGAATTTTTTTAGCAATTGCTTTTTTCTCTTTTTTCCTTTTTAGTAATTGTCAAGGAGCAGAACCACCACAGATTTCAGCAACTTCAACCTCAATGAATGTTACTAAAATGAAAGCTAATAGCCGAGCCGCTCTTTTATTGATTGAGATTTTAAATACTATTGGTGACGCTGATTTAACTTTAGATAGTGTTAGGGTAACAATTAACGCTACTGGTACGGCTACAACAACTGCTAATAGTTTTGATAGTTTGCAGCTATACGCTGATGATGGAGACCACCAATTTGATGCTGGTGATACTTTTATTGGTAGTACTTCAACGGTTAATGTTGGTGCTCTTTCAACTATTGAACCAGCAACAACTACGGTTATTCATCCCAATGAAGATAAATTTCTTTTTGTGGTTCTAGAAACGTCCAATCAGTGGACTGATAATGATTATCCTGAAGTGTCAAGCCCTGGTCCTCAGAGAATATATTTGAGCATTGCCAGCGATGGCGTTTTAACTTCACCAACAGCCACCAATGTTAATCCTTTAGATACTGACATTATTATCGCTGATACTCATTCTCAAGCGCCTGATACTTCTAAAATAAGCGTTTTTTATGATAGTAATACTTTGAATTATTCTCTTTTTGATAGCAACCATCAAGGCGGGGTTGGTGAAGAGGGAGTAATTAAGGCCTATTCAGCCCAGAGTGGTGGTACTCTTTTGGGTTCGTCAAATTTAAATCAGCAAGGAGAATTTAGTTTGATTTTGGGTAAGCAGTATTATTCAACTGTCTGGCTTTCAGTAACTGATTCTCTTGGCAATATTGAAAGTTCAAGAGTTCAATTTAATTTGCCTGATTTGCCTCAGATTAGTTCAATTAATGTTTTTACTGATAGAATAATTTTTCAAACTAACAAAAATTTAAGAGGCGATCAGGCAATGGAATGCTCTCATTATCAACTTAATGGCTCTTCGCTTAATTGTGCAGGTCCTGGCTATCCTTTTGTTGACTTTTTTGGCAACCGGGTAATTATTCGCGGCTTGAATTTAACTCAGGGTTCAACAATCAGTTTTTCTGTTTCCGGCATCCAAGATATTGATGATAGTTTTCCTTTGAGTTATTCGTCAAACAGTTTGACAGTTCAAGAAGTAAATCTTCCTCAAATTTCCTCTATTTCTCCTAGTTATGGTAAGTCCGGAGATTCAGTAACAATTATTGGAACTAATTTTGGGAATACTTCTGGCAAGGTTTTATTTTCTGGCGGTTTTAATCCTTCAACTGGTCCCTTACCACCAGTTGAAGCTACTATTAGTTCTTGGTCAAGTACTCAAATTGTCGCGACAGTTCCTAATGGAGCCCAAAGTGGTCCAGTCCAAGTTATTACTTCAGAAGGAGTAATGTCTGACGTTGAAAAGGAAACTTTTTTTGATGTTTTAGGCAATATTTATTTGAAGGTAGTTAATACAACTACGACTCAGCCGATAACCAGTTCTGACAATATAAAAATTTTTATTGGCGGGCCCAAGGGAGAAAATATCTATTATGTTGGTGATTCACACAACACCTCCTTTGATACTTCAACTTATGTTTACACTATTCCTGATGTTTCAACAATGGGTTTTGTTTGGGCTTATGATTCTTCAGGCAATTATTTGCCGGCTCCGGGCAATGAACTTCAGTCGAACACTTCAACTAGCAGCCCGCAGATTTTAACTTTTCAAGGAACAACCAGTTATAAAGTTTCAGGAACAATTACTTTAGGCACTACCTGTTCTTCTCAGGGTCAGAATAAATGGGTGGCAGTAATGGCAATGCCTGAAGGAGCAGAGATGGAAATGGGTCCAGCTGGAGTTCAACCGTCATTTTTCCAAACAAATTCAAGTTGTCAAACTACCTATACTTTAGCTCTGCCTCAAGCCGGCACTTATAGAATTGAAAGCCATTTGCCTCCTTGGTATGGTAGTCAGCTTTTAGATCCAGCCGGTCAGGAAATTACTGTTTCTGATTCTTCACCAACGGCCACGGCTAATTTTACTTTTAGCCAAGCTGATAGAAGGTTGAGAGGAAGGATTGTTGGTGAAGATGGCAATCCTTTGAATAGCCAAAAATATCAAGAACTTTGGATAATAGCTTTTCAACCAAAGAATGATGGCAAGTCAAGCGCGGCCCAAGCAGATTCAAATGGCTATTTTGACCTTTATTTAACAGAAGGCACTTACCGAATTGAGATTGCCGGGCCAATGATGCCTTTCCCAGTCAGCAAAGATGTTTCAATTGATTCAAGTGATGATTTTGCTTTGACGGATAGTAATTTGGATATAACAATTAAACTTTCTCCGCCAACTACTTATATTGAGGGTTATGTCAAAGACGGGGCTGGTAATGGTATTTCTGACGTTGATGTTTTCTGTTGGTGCGATGGCGGTCCGGGTGGCGGCCATGCCTTTACTGATTCCCAAGGTTATTACAAAATGTATGTTTCTCCTTGTTCAAATTATCATATTAAAGGTTTTGCCAAGGATTATGGTGAATTGCCAGAGCAGACAGGTGTGGCAGTAACTCCTACTTCTAATCCAACTGTTAATTTCACTTTGAGCAGCGAGAATTTCGTTACTGTTTCCGGGACCGTTGAAAAAAATGCCTCGGCTTTAACAAATGCTGAAGTTTGGTTAACTCAAGGAGAATTTGGTCCTGGCTTGGCTGGCTCGAGGACAGATACTAATGGCGCTTATAGTTTCAAAGTAAGAAAAGGTTTGAGTAATCTTTACATCCATGCGGCTGTTCCTGGCAAAGGGGAGATTTACCGGGCTTTGTTATCTTCTTCGGCTTTGAATTCCGATGTCAGCAAAAATATTTCTGTTAATAGTGCAATTATTAGCATCCATTTAATTCCTGGCAATACTTTTTCTGAAGTTTTTATTGGTGCTCATTCCGAGATTGGTCATGGCTTTACTGACACTCGAGTTTCTACTTCAACCAGTTATGACCTTTATCAAATAGAAGTGCCTTATCAGGCTGGCGGCACCCAATATATAATTGATGGCGGCATCCCAACTTTTGGTCCCTTGCCAAGCAAGACGATAACAGTTAACGGTAATTTAACAACTGAAATCAATCTGAATTCAATTTCTTTCTATACTATTTCTGGAACAGTGACAGCTGATAGCGGTAGTGTGGAAGATGCTTTTGTTTGGGCTGGTGGTGAGAATGGCGGCGGTGGTACCAGAGTTAATAGTGATGGCACTTTTAGCTTTACTTTAAGAGAAGGAATTTACGATATTGGCGTGGGCAAAGCCGGTTATAGTGGTTCTTTAAGAAGAGATGTTAATGTTAGTAGTGATATTAGTAATTTGTCTTTGACTCTAACTATGACTTCAGCCACTATTAGCGGGACGGTTCAATATAATTCAACGGCTTTGCAGAATGTGATGATTTGGGCCGAAAATGGTCAGGGTGGCTGGAGCGGTACTGTTTCTGAAGCCGATGGTTCTTTTGTTTTAAATGTTAGCCCCGGCGATTGGAAGATTGATGCTGTTGCCGAAGGTTATCAATTAAGTTCGCCTTTAAGAGTAACTGTTCCAGCCAGCGGTTTGTCTGGTTTGACGATCAATTTAGAGCAAGTTGATTTTGATCCAGAAAGAAAAGAACAGTCATTGAAACCGACTGAAGGAGGAGTAATTCAAACTTCTGATACTAAAATTGAAGTTCCTTCTGGTGCTTTAGGGAGTGGTTCAACAGATGTAGCGGTTAGAGTTCAGAAAACAATGAAAGCTCCTCAAGGTAATGGGGTAAAAGTTATTTCTTCAAAAGCCAAGGAAATTAGCGCTTATTATTCAAGCGGTGATAATGAAGGTCGTTCAATTACTATTTTGAACGATTCGGCTAATATCGAAATAAAAATGACCAAAGCTGAATTGGTTGAAGGAGGGATTAGCAGTTTGTCTCAAGCTCAGAATATAAAAATTAGTTATTACGATTCGACAGTTGGCAATTGGGTGGAGATTCCTACAGCCGTTACTTTAACACCAAGTGATGCTAGTTGGTCAACATTAGAATCGATTACTTTGAAAGGAGGAACGAGCCACTTTTCTACTTTTGCTCCAACTGTTTCAGTTGAAGGGGCTCCTTCAGTGCCAACTGGTTTGACGGCTGTTGCTGGTGATAGCCAGGTGACTTTAAGTTGGGATAGTGTTTCAGGAGCAGCCAGATATTATATTTATCGTCAAAGTGGTTCTCAATATCCTTATTTGGGTCAAACAACAAATACCAGTTATACTGATACTGGCTTAACTAATGGTACCACTTATTATTATAAAGTTTCTGCTGTTAATGAAGATGGACAAGAATCAGCGGCTACTGAGGCTGTTTCAGCTACTCCTCAAGCATCTTCTGAGAGTGACGGTGGCGGTGGCGCTTATGTGCCTACTGACAATGCTCCGCCAACTATTTCTGCTATTTCAGTTGAAGTGGAAGCCAGAAAAGCAATTATTAGCTGGCAAACAAACGAACCGGCTGTTTCAGAAATTCTTTATGGGACAACAACTGATTATACCAACTCTCTTTCTTTGGAGGGATTGAAAGAGTCCCATTCAATTGTTTTAGAAAATCTTTCTCCAGAGACGCTTTATCACTTTCAAATAAAAGCCAGAGATGAAAGAGGTAATGAAAGTGTTTATACTGATAAAACCTTTAGAACTTTATCAGAAGAAGTTAGTCAAGAAAAAGGAGAAGTGCCTCAAAGAGTTTCTTCAACGCAGAAGGAATTGATAAAGAAACAATTAATAGAGCTTTACAAACAGGTGATAGTTCTTCTTCAAAAAGAAGTGATTATTCTTTTGAAGAGAATGTCCTTACTTTTGGGCCAGCAGTTAAGGTAAAATTAAGTTTGATAGCGTCTTAATAATTTTACTGAAAGTAGAGAGAGGAAAAGAGAAATCATTAAGGATAAAAAAGAAACTCTCTTTAGTTT
>CALGBJ010000119.1 GCA_937877385.1 uncultured bacterium | reverse complement strand
TTTGTATTTACTAAAGCCGAAGAGGAACAAAGATTGCTCTATAAAATGCCGCCAATGATACCTATTGAAATTAGAAAATTAGAACAGATTGAAGAATCTAAAAAAGAATTTTGTTTGCCAGAAAAAGATAGAGCAGCAATTGAATTGTGGCTAGCAGAGTATAAAGAATGGAAAGAAAGAAGAGCAAAAATTGATCCTATTGCTGCTCGCCGGCATCGAGACGCTTCTTTAAACTTGGCGATGATTTTAGTTGGTTTGCCTTTATATCTTTATCATTGGCGAATTATCAAGAGAGAAACTAAAAAATGAAAAAAATTAAGAAGATTAATAAAGTAAATTGAAAGAATCTTAATAAACGTTTGACATCAAAGCGTTATTTATTAATATAAAAATAAAGAGAATATGAAGAAATCTCTTTTGGCTAAAATTAAAAATCGTCAGTTTCCTATTATTGTCGAGAAGGATGAGGATGGTTTTTATGTAGTGGAATGTCCTATTTTTAGAGGATGTTATTCTCAAGGTAAAACATTAGACAAGGCCTTAAAAAATATTAGAGAAGTTATTGAGATCTGCTTAGAAGAAAGAGAGAATCAGGAAATTTTAGAATCTTACAGACCAAAAGAGTTGAGTTTGCATACAATAACTCTAAGATAACCAGTGCCAAAATTACCCCAAATTTCAGGCAAAAAAGCAATCAAGGTATTTTTAAAGATTGGTTATCAACAAATTCGCCAGAAGGGTAGCCATATTCGTCTATATCATCCAAAGAAAAGGTCTTTGACTGTTCCAGATCATAAAGTTTTAGGAAAAGGGCTTTTGAGAAAATTATTAAGAGATTCTGAATTGTCTTTAGAAGAATTTTTGAAATTATTGGGGAAATAAAGATTTTAAACTTAAAATAATTCTTGTCTTGACTTGAGTTTTTTTGTCTTATATTATCAGGAAGCCATTGCTTGCTTTACGCTACAATGGCAGTACAGAACTTGCCTTGCACTATAACGATGCAAGTTTTGATTTAGCCCAGATGGCGGAATTGGCAGACGCGTGGCCTTGAGGGGGCCATGGAGATTTTCTCCATCCGGGTTCAAATCCCGGTCTGGGCACAGCATCCAGCAC
>CALGBJ010000118.1 GCA_937877385.1 uncultured bacterium | reverse complement strand
TTTTGTTTGACCAATTCAGAGATTTTAACTTTAGCCAAATGGGCTTGTCTTATTGAAGAACATTATTCAAAAGAAGCCAAAAAATGGCTACCAATGGATATGGAATGGGCAAAAGATGGCAAAACGGGACAATTGTTTATTGTTCAAGCCAGGCCAGAAACTGTTCATACTAAAGAAAAAGAAAAGTACTATCAGGAGTATAGAATTAAAACTAAAAAGAAACCAATTTTAACTGGTATTGCTGTTGGCGATAAAATTGCTCAAGGGAAAGTTCATAAAATTTTGCATCCTTCTAAATTAAAAGAATTTAAAAAAGGAGAGATTTTAGTGACTAGAATGACTAATCCTGACTGGGTGCCAGCTATGAAAATGGCTAAAGCAATCGTTACTGATGAAGGAGGCAGATCGTGCCATGCCTCGATTATTTCGCGTGAGTTAGGAATTCCTTGTGTGGTTGGGACAGAAAAAGCAACTCAACTTTTAGATAATGGCCAAGAAATTACTGTTGATTGTTCGGAAGGTCTAAAAGGAAAAATTTTTGCTGGCAAAATCTCTTTTAAAGTTAAAAAATACAATTTAAAGAAAATTCCTAAATTGAAAACGAAAATTATGGTTAATTTAGGCGCTCCAGAGATTGCTTTTAAAACTTCATTTTTACCAGTAGAGGGAGTTGGTTTGGCTAGAGAAGAATTTATTATTGGCGAAAAAATTAAAGTCCACCCATTAGCGCTTTATTATTATAAAGAAATCCGAAATCTATTACCCAGCTCTAAAGAATTTAGGGCTGTGGCGAAATCCGAAATCCGAAATAGGTCCCAAATACCAAGTTCCGAAATTCAAAGAATTATAAAAGAAATTGACAAGATTACTCAGGGGTATAAAAATAAGAAACAATATTTTATTGACAAATTAGCCGAAGGGATAGGAGCTATTGCTGCTGCTTTTTATCCTCAAAAAGTCATTGTTCGTTTTTCTGATTTTAAAACCAACGAATATCGTCAACTTTTAGGCGGAGAACTTTTTGAGCCAACCGAAGACAATCCAATGCTTGGCTGGCGAGGGGCTTCTCGTTATTATGATAAAAAATTTGAACCGGCTTTTGCTTTAGAGTGTCAAGCAATTAAAAAAGTTAGAGAAGTTTTTGGTTTAAAGAATGTATCAGTAATGATTCCTTTTTGTCGAACAGTCGAGGAGGGAGAAAAGGTTATTAATCTAATGAAAAAATATGGCTTAAAGAAAGATAAAAGTTTAAAAGTTTATGTAATGTGCGAAATTCCCAGCAATGTCATTTTAGTTAATGAATTTTTGAAAATTTTTGATGGTTTAAGTATTGGTTCTAATGATTTAACTCAACTTACTTTGGGAATTGACAGAGATAATGCTCATCTTTCTCAAATTGGCAATGAGGAAAACGAAGCAGTTAAAAAAATGATCGCTCAAGTAATAAAAACTTGCCTTGAAAAAAATAAATATTGTGGAATTTGCGGTGATGCTCCTTCTTCTTTACCTAAGTTTGCTCAATTTTTAATTAAGAATAAAATTCCTTCTATTTCTTTATCTCCTGATGCGGTGATGAAAACAATTTTCTTTCTTGGGCGCTATTCTTGAGCCGTTGATGAAGGTGGAGAATTGTTTATTTTTTTTGGTGGTAGATTAAAGTAGTTTAACATAAACTGGGCTAATTTTTTAAAAGCTGGGACAACAGTTATTCCTGAAAGATGTCCTTTTTTTGGTTTATCTAATTTAATAAGAATAATAAATTGCGGATTTTCGGCTGGACCAAA
>CALGBJ010000117.1 GCA_937877385.1 uncultured bacterium | reverse complement strand
ATTGATAGCTGTTGTTGATCCAGAAGGTTATGTCTATGAAAAAACTAAACAAGGCGAGTTAAGAGTTGAAGGAGCAATTGTTTCTCTTTTCTGGCTTGATAAAAGTAGCAATTCTTACCAACTCTGGCCAGCCGAAGAATATCAGCAAAGAAACCCTCAGGTCACTAATGAAACTGGTCGTTATTCCTTTTTAGTGCCTGAAGGATATTATTATCTTAAGGTTACTGCTCCTGGTTATCTTTCTTATCAAAGTGATGTTTTCAAAATTGACAAAGACAAAGGCATTCATTTTAATATAGAATTAAAGCGAATAGGTTGGTGGCTAAGAGTTGTTGATTGGAGAACTATCCTTTTGATTCTGGTTGCTGTTTTATTGCTTTACAACTTTTATTGTGATAAAATACGTGATAGAACTAGGAAGTATAGAGTATGAGATAGATATTGATAATAAATCTCAAAAGTCAAATGTCAAATGTCAAATCCATATGTCAAATAATAAACAAATCTAAAATCTAAAAAGTAAAATCTAAAATCTACAACTAAAATCTAAAATCTTAATTTAAATTAAACAATGAATTTCTATGAATTTCAATTGTATTTCTATGAATATCTAATTGAAAATTCAGATTTGACTTTTTAGATGTGGTTTTTAGATTTTAGATTTAAGATTTTAGATTGAGAATTTTTAAGTTTTGAGATTTGAGATTTTTAATTGTTTCGGATTTCGAGATTCGAGATTCGAAATTATCTAAGTTTTTAGATTTTTAAAATTTAAAATTATGGCGAAAAAAAATAAAACAATTTTGATAACCATTATCTTGTTATTAATGATTGGTAATGTTTTTTTTGGCTTCAAATATTTGACTGTTCAAAAAGAGTTAAAGTTAATTCAAGCAAACTTAAAAAAACAGGAAATCAATCAAAAAATTTTGAATTTTATTAGTCTTTTTATTAAAAAAGTTCTTAAAGCTAAAGGCGAGGTTGATTTTGAAACCCGATTAAAATTAGAAAATGCTGTCAGAGAAATAAGGGACAAAGAAATTTTAGAAAAATGGCAAAATTTCACCAATAGTCAGACAGAAGAAGAGGCTCAAGAAAATGTTAAAGATCTTTTAGAAATTTTAGTTGATAAAATTAATTATTCTCAATGAAATAAATTTAAATATAAATTAACTTTATCAAAAATTAAACGAGAAAAAAGAAATTTTTCTTTAATTCTTTGATGGCCAGCTTGGCCTATTTTTTTTCTTAACCTCTTATCGCCTAAAAGCTTTTTTAGCCAAAACGATGCCTCGAGGGCGTTATCAACCAAAAAACCAGTTTTCTTATCTTCTATTTGCAATTCGATTCCTTTTGTTCTGCCAGCAATAACCGGTTTCTTTTTCCACATTGCTTCAGTTATTGCCAAGCCGAAACCTTCTCGAATTGACTTATGGATAAAAACTGTGCCGGCGGTATTAAGAGCATTAATAAATAAATCATTGGAAGTCCCTTTGATTTGCGAGAGTTCAGAAAAAAGAAAAATATCTGGATCTCCTTGGCTATGCTTTTTTACCTTTTTTAAATAATCAATAGCTTCTGGATCGTCTTTGGCTTGAAAAAAACCAGCCAAGACGAGTTGAAGTTCGGGATATGAATTCTTGGCTAAATAATAAGTTTTTAAAGTAGCCAGTTGGTCTTTCCAAAAGTCAAATCTGGCTACTTGAAACAAAATTGGTTTTTCTGGATTAATCCCAAAAGAAAAAAGAATTTCTTTAGCTAAAGAGATTTTCAAGGATTTATTTTTTTCTTCAAAAGGATTAATGGCTGGAAAAATTATCTCAGCTTTTTCTTTTGGTAGCCATTCAAAAACATAATCTGGATGAGAGAAAATAATTTTATGATAAGATAAAATAAATGGTTTAAGAAAGGAGAGAACTTTTTTGTTTGGAGAAGATAAATCAATATGGAGTCGTAAAACGCTTTTTATTCTTGAAGGAATAAATTTTATTAATGGTAGAAGTTGAGGATCGTGAATGACAACAATTTCTGGATTTTCTTTTTCAAGGATTTTGAGAAAGTCAGTTGAAGTTTTTTTTAAAAGAAAATCAAGATAAAAATTTTTCTCCTCTTTCTTTAATACTCCCTCTTTTCCTTGTAAGAGATTGTGAATCTTCTTTGTTATCACAAAAAATTTCTTTGGTCCTTTCAAAACATATCCTCGATTTTGATAGCCAAGATAATTTTCAAAGGCCAATTCATTAGTAATCAAACCGGCCACCCCGCCGCCTTCTAAAGTAGAATTAAAATTAATTATCTTTTTGCCTTTCGTTTTCTTAATCAAAGATAAAGTTTGCTCGACAATCCTTGGAGTGAAAATTTTAAATTTTTCAAAATTGTCTTTTTTTATTTCCCTCTCTTCAAAATGCTTCATTTTGAAAAGCAATTCTAACAAAAAGAGAAAATAAATCAAGCCAACAAGTTGCCAGGGAGTTAGTTTTTTGTTATTATCTTTTTAATGAGAGAGAAGTTTGTTATTAAAGGAGGCAAGAAACTTTCTGGTTCAATTCCAGTAATGGGTGCTAAGAATTCAGCCACTTCTATTTTAGCAGCTACTTTATTAACTGAAAAAAATTGCTACCTTGATAATTTGCCAAAAATAAAAGATGTCTTAGTGATGATTGATATTCTCAAAAGCTTGGG
>CALGBJ010000116.1 GCA_937877385.1 uncultured bacterium | reverse complement strand
TGGCAGTTATTTTTGCCTTAAAAAAATTAAAGAAATTAATTGGCAAGAAGAAAGCCAAAGAAACAATAGTTGAAGTTAGAAGCGATTCTTTACTTGTTTGTTCTCATTTCAATCGTTTGTATAAAATAAAAGAAAAGAAACTTTTTCCTCTTTTTATTGAACTTTGGAACCTTTGTCTCGATTTTAAAAAAGTTAATTTTAAACACATTAAACGCGAAGAAAATAAAATTGCTGATTCTTTAGTCAAAAAAGAATTAGTTAGAAGTCAAAGTCAATTATGCTTCGGCAGTCAGTAAAAAAACTTCAACTTTCGGCTCATAGTTTAACCTTGAAAGAGGTTTTTTCTTTAAGTCAAAGCTCGCTTAAAGGTATTACTGAAAAAGAAGCCAAAGAAAGATTGAAAATTTTTGGCAGGAATAAATTGCCAGAAAAGAGGCCTCTTAATTTTTTTGATTTCCTTTTTTCTCAGATAAACAATTTCTTAGTTTATATTATTTTTTTCAGCGCTTTAATTTCTCTTTTTTTAAGAAGGTTTATTGATGCCTTCTTTATTATTTTAGTTATTTTATTGAATGTTATCATTGGTGCTTTTCAAGAATATAAAGCTGAAAAAACTTTTGAGAAACTTAAAAAATTAATTAAAGAAAAAGTTAGAGTTATTAGAGAAGGCAGAGAAGAAATAATTTCTAAAGAGGAAGTTGTTCCCGGAGATGTTTTAGTTTTAAGAAAGGGCGATAAAGTGCCGGCTGATGCTCGAGTGATAGAATCATTTGGTTTGTCTTGTAATCAAGCAAGTTTGACTGGTGAATTTTTTCCTCAAGAAAAAAATTCCGAGATTCTTCCTTTAGAGACCGAAATCACTGAAAGAAAAAATATAATTTTAGCCAGTTCTTTGGTTGTCGCTGGGGCTGGTAAGGCAATTGTTATTGCTACTGGCCTTGATAGTTATTTGGGTAAAATTTATCAACTATTGTTTGAAAAAAAATTTAAAGAAGAGAAATCCTTACTTCAAAGAAAAATTGAAAAGTTTGTTAAAGTTGTTGTCAGAATTATTATTTCTTTAGTTTTCTTGAACGGAATAATTGCTTTGGGTAAGGGCTATAAGTTTAGCGATGTTTTTCTAGCCAGTGTTTCTCTGGTTGTCTCAGCTGTTCCTGAAGGTCTTCTGCCTTTAATTACTATTGTTTTGATTTTTGGCGCTCGAAATCTTTTTAGAAAAAAATCTCTTTTGAGGCGGCTCTC
>CALGBJ010000115.1 GCA_937877385.1 uncultured bacterium | reverse complement strand
TATGGAGATAAAAGAAATAAAAGAGAAATCTCTTTGGGAAAATTTTTTAAAAGGCAAAGAAAAGACTTTTCTTCAGTCTTGGCAATGGGGAAATTTCCAAAGGAATTTAGGAGAAAAAATCTTCCGACTTGGCGTTTTTGAAAAAGAAAAATTAAAAGCTGTCTGCTTGGTTATTAAAATTAAAGCTAGGAGAGGAAATTTTCTCTTTGTCCCTCATGGACCAATTTTTGACCAAGAAAAAGAAAAATTTAAAATTCTTCCTTTCTTAATTTCTTTTCTAAAAAATCTATCAGTCAAAGAGAAAGCTTGCTTCTTAAGAATCGCTCCGATTTTGGCAAGAAACAGAGAAAATGAAAATCTTTTTAGAAAATTATCTTTTAGAGAAGCGCCAATTCATATTCATCCAGAATTAACTTGGGAAATTGATATTAGTCGAAACGAAGAAGAAATTTTTTCTTCTTTTAGGAAAACCCACCGAAATTTAATTAGAAGAGCAATAAAAGAAGGGGTAAAAATTGGAGTTTCCAAAGAAATTGAAGCAGTGGAAATTTTTAATAATCTCTATCAGCAAACCGCTCAAAGACATCACTTCGTCCCTTTTTCTAAAGAATTTCTTGAAAAAGAATTTCTTTCTTTTAAAGAAGATGATTCTCTTTTGGTCTTTTTAGGCAAATACCAAGGAAAAGTTATTTCTTCAGCAATGATTATCTTCTATGACCAAACCGCTTATTATCATCAAGGCGCTTCTTTAGAAGGAAAAATTCCCGCCTCTTACCTTCTCCAATGGGAAGTAATTAAGGAAAGTAAAAAAAGAAATTGCCAAAAATATAATATGTGGGGAATTGCGCCAATAAAAAACGAGGGGATCGAAGAAGTCCTAAACTCACCAGAAGGAAAGTTTAATCCTTATAACTATTTAGAAAAAAATCATCCTTGGTTTGGACTTTCTCTTTTCAAAACTGGTTTTGGTGGTAAACCAAAATTTTATTTAAAAACTCAAGATTTAATAATTAGCAAATTTTATTGGTTGAACTGGCTAGTTGAAAAAATAAGAAAAAAGAAAAGGAGGTTATAGTTGATTTTCTTTTTGAAAAATAATAAGGAAAATCTTTCTTAATTTTTCTCTAAATTTAAAAAATTCTTTTTTTAAAAATTCTTTTCCTTTATTCTTTCCCCTCTCTAACCAGCCCATTTGTTCTTTGACTTCTTTCTTCTCTTCTTTGGGCAGAACAACAGCAACTTTTTCGCCCGGCTTCTTTAAATTAAAACGTCTTCTAACTTCTTTTTCTAAATTATGAGGATGACTTAAGTATTCAATTTCCTCTTCTAATTTCTCCTTTTCTTCTTTTAATTCTGCTAATTTCTCTTTTGAGATATCTAGTTTTTTCTTTAAATAAAGAACTTCTCTAAAATTCTTGAAAAGGATAAAAGACAAAAAAGCTAAGAAAATCAAAAAAATAAAAATTTTTAATTTTTTTAAAATTTTTTTCATTCTAAAGAAGAGAAAAGTTTAACAAAAATTTCTGGCTTGATCTTAACCTGGCCAAACTCTTTCAATCGTTTCTTGCCTTTTTTCTGCTTCTGCCATAATTTCATTTTCCTCGTTCTATCTCCGCCATAAAGATTGCCAGTAACATTTTTTTTCAAAGCCGGCAAGGTTTCTCTGGCAATAACTTTATTGTTAAAAACTGCTTGAATAGGCACAGAAAATTGTTCTCTCGGTAAAATTTCTTTTAATTTGCTCACTAAACTTCTGGCAAACTTCTCCATTTTTTCTCGCCGGATTAAAAAAGAAAGTCCGTATTGATCCTGACCAGCAATTCTGATTACCAGTTTGGCAATTTCTCCCTGGCGCCATTCTAAAAATTGATAACTATAGCTGGCAAATCCTTTACTTTTGCTTTTTATTTGGTCATAGAAATTATGAATAATTTCTGCCAGAGGAATTTCTCCTTCTAAAAAAACTTTTTCTCCTTTAATTTCCTTTTTTTTAAAAAGAAAACAATGTTCTCCTAAAACTTCAGAGATATTACCAAAATAAACAAAAGGAAAGAAAATTTTTATCTTAACCCAGGGTTCTAAAATTCTTTTTATTTTAAAAGTGTCAGGCATTTCTTCAGCATTCTTGATCTCTAAAACCTCTCCATCTTTTAATTCGACTCGATAAAGAACCGAAGGCCAAGTAATTATTGTTTCAATACCAAAATGTCTTTTTAATCGTTGGGTAATTATTTCCAAATGAAGAAGTCCAAGGGCGCCTAATAAAAAACCTCTTCCCAAAAGAGGGCAGAGCTGAGGTTTGAAATCAAAAGAAGAATCGTTTAAAGAAAGTTTCTCTAAAGAGCTTTTTAATTCTTCAAAATCAGCTGAATTTTTGGGAAAAATCGAAGCAAAAACCATTGGCTGAGGTCTTTGGTAACCAGGCAAAGGGAAAACCTTTTTTTCTTTAGCCGCTTCTAGAGTCGTAATCGTCTCTCCTATTCTTAAAATTTCTGGTTTTTTTATTCCGGTTGCCAGCCAACCAATTTCTCCAGAAGAAAGTTTTTCTTTTTCTTTTAATTCAGGACTAAAATAGCCAACTTTTTTGACCTCAAAAGGAAAATTTTCTCTCATTAAAAAAAGTTTATCTCCTTTTTTTATTTGACCAGAAAAAACTCTTAAGTAAGCAATGATGCCTAAATGAGAATTATAAAGAGAATCAAAAACTAAAGATTTTAAAGGGCTATTTAGGTCAATTTTTGGCGAAGGAATTTCTTCAACAACTCTTTTTAAAAGGCCTTCTACACCAAAGCCGGTCTTGGCTGAGATTAAAGAAATTTCTTCTTCTTTTCTCTGGGTTATTTCTGAAACTTCTTTTTTTACTTCCTCTAAAAGAGAAGCTTCTAAATCAACCTTATTGATTGCTGGAATTATTTTCAGACCCATTTTTTTAGCCAATTCTAAATTGGCTAAAGTTTGAGATTGGACTCCTTTAGTAACATCAACTAAAAGGATTGCTCCTTCAACTGCCTTCAATGCCCGAGAAACCTCGTAATGAAAGTCAATATGACCAGGAGTATCAATAAGATTGAGAAGGAATTCTTTTTGGCTATCTAAACTATATCTTAATTGGCAGGGTTGCATTTTAATAGTAATCCCCCTCTCTCTTTCTAAATCCAATCTGTCTAAATACTGAGGAATAAGTTTGTCTTTAGGAATGGTTTTAGTAATTTCCAAAAATCTATCAGCCAAAGTTGACTTGCCATGATCAATATGAGCAATAATTGAGAGGTTTTTTATTTCCATAATTTTCAAAAAAATACCTTTAATTAGAAATACCTTTATTAGAAAATAGCAAAAAAAGCCAAAGGAGTAAAGATTTCTTGACTAAGCGAAGGGCTTTTGGTATAGTTTATTATCCTAACAATGATAGAAAATGTCTTAATTCTGAAAAATTTAGGATTTCTTATTTTGGGCATAGCTTTAGGATATTGGTTAAGATTGCTCGTTGCCAAAAGAAAAAGGGACAATTTAGAAGAAAAAATTAAAAAAATTGTTAGCGAAGCCAAGCAGGAAGCGAAAAACATCCTTCTTGAAGCTAAAGAAAAAGCAACTAAAATTATTGAAAAAGCCCAGGAAGAAGAAAAAGAAAGAAAAAAACAACTTTTAAAAATTGAAGAGAGGTTGGTAAAGAGAGAAGAAATTCAAGAAAAAAGAGCTATTGAAATAGAAAAGCAAAAAAGAATAACTGAAAGAAAAGAAAAAGAAATTCAGAAAACCAAAGAAGAAATAGAAAAAATAAAAGCAAGAATAGTTGAAAAATTAGAGGAAATTGCCAAGATGGATAGAGAAAAAGCCAAGGAAGAATTAATGAAAATAGTAGAAAAAAATGCTAAGGAAGATTTGTTGGAATCTTTGAAAAAGTTAGAAAAGCACCGAAGAGAAGAATTGGAAAAGAAAGCAGCGGAAATTGTTAGCGAGGCCATTCAAAGATACACGCGTTCACATATTGGTGAAGTAACCACTTCTATTGTCCCCTTGCCAAGCGACGAAATAAAAGGAAAAATTATTGGTAAAGAAGGCAGAAATATCAGGACATTCGAAAAAGCCACTGGCGTAGAAGTTATCATTGACGAAACGCCGGAGGTAGTCATTCTTTCTTCGTTTAGTCCTTTAAGAAGAGAAATTGCCAAACTTGCTTTAGAAAAACTTATTAAAGATGGTAGGATTCAACCTGCCAGAATTGAAGAAAAAGTTGAAGAAGCCAAGTCTGAAATCAGCGAGAAAATTAAAGAACTGGGAGAAGAAGCTGCTTATGAGCTTGGCATTTATGATTTGCCCAAAGAAATCATTTTCCTTTTAGGCCGATTGGCTTATCGGACTAGTTTTGGCCAGAATGTTTTGCTCCATTCTGTTGAAGCTGCTCATTTAGCAGAAATGATGGCAGCTGAGCTTGGTTTAAATGTCGAAGTAGCCAAAAAAGCCGCTCTTCTCCATGATATTGGCAAAGCGATAGATTATGAAATCGGTGGAGACCATGTTGAAATTGGCAAGAAAATTTTAGAAAAGTATAAAATCGAAAAAGAAGTAATCGAAGCAATGCAATCTCATCATGAAAATTACCCTTTTGCTAGCCCAGAATCATATATCGTAGCTGCGGCTGACGCCGCTTCGGCTGCCAGGCCAGGAGCAAGAAAAGAAAGTTTAGAAAAATATCTTAAAAGGTTAGAAGATTTAGAAAATATCGCCACTTCTTTTGAAGGAGTAGAAAAGGCCTATGCCATTCAAGCCGGTCGAGAAATTAGGGTTTTTGTCGATGCTAAAGAAATCGACGACTTACAAGCAATGAAATTAGCCAGAGAAATTGCCAAAAAAATTGAAAAAGAGTTAAAATATCCAGGAGAGATTAAAGTGAATGTTATTAGAGAGTTGCGAGCAACCGAATACGCTAGATAGGAAGTGGGAGGTGAGAAGTGTAAGAAATAGGAGGTGGGAAATGAGAGGTAGGAAGTTGGAAATGAGAAATTAAATTAAAAAAATCAAGGTCGGAAAAAATAAATTGGAAAAAAATAAATTAAAAAATGACTAAACAAGATTTAGCAGAAATCGTTTCTAAAAATTTAGAAACAAGCAAAAAGCAATCGCTGGAAACAGTCAACGAACTTTTTGAGGAAATAACCAAGAAGCTCTCTAAAGGAGAAGAAGTTAATATCGCTGGTTTTGGTATTTTTAGAGTGGCCAAGAGAGCAGCCAGAACTGGTATCAACCCCAAAACTGGAGAAAAAATCAAAATTCCGGCTAAAACAGTGGTCAAATTTAGACCTTCAAAGACATTAAAAGAAGCCGTTGCCTAATCGCTGGGTTCTAAGATAACCAATTTAGACATTAAAAGAAGAGTTTGATAGGCAGAATTAAGATTTTTCTGACTTTCTTCTATTAAAACCCGAGGATCGCTCAAGCTAATTTGATTATTTGATTTTACTTGTAATTCAATTGCTTTTTTGACCAAATTAACAGACGTTCTGTCTTTCTCGTTAAAAGGATAGTAATAAACAAAGAAAATTTTAGCCATTCTTGACTGTAAAAGCGATAACTCAGCATCTTTTTGGGCAAGAAAGAATAATCTCTCTAGAATATCTATAATTTGAAAATTTTCTTTTTTCAAATTGTAGAGATCTAGGGAGATTTTTTTTACTCTCTCAATAGCCGTGTTTATATTCTTTTCTGATTGAATTATTGAAACTGCTTCTTGGCTCAAAATAGTGCCCGGTCTCTTTGCTTCTTTCAAGGCATCAAATTCTTTGGCTTTCTTTCCTATTCCTGTTAAAGATTCTGCTTCTTCAATCTCTTGCTTCAAATTTTCCAACTTATTCTTTACTTCAAGAGAAAAAGCCAGTTGCTGACAAACCGCTTCTTGAAAAAGAATTTCTTGTTTCTCTTCTAAAGAAAAAGAAGAAAAAATTTTTTTAGTGGTTGAGGCAAAATTCTCTTCGTCGGTTAAAATTAAAGGACGGTTTTTTTCTATCAGATACCTCTTTATTATCTGAGAAAAAAGGTTTCCTTTTTCAAGAGATTCTTCTTCAATAGGACATCTTTCTTTAAGGATTTTTATCTGCTCTTGATAATTGTCAATTGACAAATTAACAACTTCAAGCAAAGCATTTTTCTTTAAAGTGAACTGCTCTTCTTTTTTTGTTTTCAGAATTTTAACTTTTATTTCGCTAAAAATTTTAGAAAAATCAGGGAAACTAAAAGCAGCAGCGCTTCTAAAAAAGAAAAAAGAAAACAGAATTATTAAAATTAAAACATTATATTTTCTTTTCATATTTTTATTTTTCTTTGATAATTTTTAAAATTTCCTCTACCTCTTTCTCTTTCTTTTTTTCTTTTTGATTAATTTCTTTTATTTCTTTTTGAATTTCTTCATAAGTCAAACCCTTACTGGTTTTTTCAGATAAAACTTCTGAAATTAAATTTATCTCTTTGCTTTCAAAACAGGTATTTTCGTTTATATTCTTAATTTCTTGAGCGATCGCTTCTTTGTCTAGACCGATAAATTTAGGCGAATGAAAAAAGAGAATTCTCGGCAAAAAAAGAGAAAGAAGAACTAAAACAGTTAAACCAATTGCTTTGACCTGCCAGAAAGAAAAGGCCCTTTTAAAAGAGAGGTCTCTCTTAAACAGAAATTCCTCTTCGCCAATTTTGTCTGGTAAAATATCTAAATTCAAAAAGGACAAATTTGTCTTAGGAGTTTTTTCCTTCAAAAAAGAAAGCGATTTCAAAAAAAGAAAAATCTCTTTGTCCTTTTCCGGCAAAGTTTCTCCTCTTCTTAATTTTTCTAAATCTCTATTAAGTTTTCTGGCCTTAAACCATTCCAAAAAAATCATAATATTTTTTTTAGATTTTTAATAGCTCTATATTGAAGGATTCTGATAGCGCCTTCGCTTTTTTTTAAAATTTTGGCTATCTCTTTATTTGAAAAACCTTCAATAAATTTCAAAACAATAATTTCTCTCTGATTGCTTGGCAAGGAATTCAAAACTTTTTTCACTCTTTCAACTTCTATTTTAGTTTCAGCAATTTTCTTAGGATTTCCTTTCAAGTCATTGCCTTCAGAGAAAAAAATTTCATCTTCAATAGGATAAACCTTTTTTTGGGTCCGGTAAAAATCAATAACTGTATTTCTGGCTATCCTGTACAACCAAGAAGAAAAAGGACAATTTCTTTCTTGGTATTTCTCAATATTCTTCCAGGCCTTTAAAAAAACTTCTTGATTTAAATCTTCGGCTTGTTCTTTGTTAGAAACCTGCCAATAAATAAATCTAAATATCTGTTGCCCATACTTCTCGTAAAGCAAACCAAACGATTCTTTATCGCCTTTTCTGGCCCCCTTAAGCCATTTTTTTTCTTCCTCCATAATTAAAACGAATAAATTGACTAAATGTTATTAAAATTTTTTTCTCCTTCGAGCATGAAAGGCCTGATAAACTTCTTTTAAGGCCTGATTTGAAAGATGAGTATAAACTTGAGTAGTTGTTATTTGGGAATGTCCCAAAAGCTCCTGGATTGCTCTTAAATCAGCTCCGTTTTGAAGCAAATCAGTAGCAAACATATGTCTTAAAGTATGAGGAGTGACTGGCTTAACAATACCAGCCCTCCTTGCCCAATAAGAAACAATTCTTTGAATGCTCCGCGAAGTTAAAGGAGTAACTTTGTTTTTCTTAGGCAAAGAAACAAAAAGATGTTCCTCGCTATCTTGTCTTTTTTTTAGATATTTGGCAAGAACCTGTTTGGCTACCGAAGACAAAAAAACAATCCTTATTTTAGAACCCTTGCCTCTCACCGTAAATTCACCTGCCTTCAAATTGATGTCTTTTCTTTTTAAATTAGTCAACTCTGAAACCCTTAAACCAGTAGAAAAAAGCATTTCCAAAATTGCTTTATCTCTTAATTCTTTTAAAGAATTTCCTTTGGGGGCTGAAAGCAATCTTTCTAATTCTTCCCAAGAAATAACCTTAATCTCTCTTGGTTCTATTTTTGGTAATTCTATCTTTTCCGGACTTAAAACTTTGTAATTATAACGAATCAGGTATTTAAGAAAATTCCTTAAAGCTATAAGGTAATAACTTTGCGTTTTTTTACTTAAAGTTCTTTTTTGACCATCTATTTTTTTTCTATTCAAAAACAAACGAAAAAGGCGAATTGATTCAAGATCAATATCTTCTATTGAAACTTCGGTTTTTTTCAATTCCTCTAAAAAATTTTTAAAAACAGACAAGTAATACTGATAATTTTTTCTTGTCTTTATTGATTTGCCTTTTTCTATTTCCAAATAATCCAAGTATCTTTTTATAGCTTCTTCTATTTTCATATTATTATTTTACGACATTCTCCTTAAAAAGGAAAGATGCGACAATAGATATCCATAGTTTTATTGTTTATTAACGAGTTAACGGGTTAACGGGTTGAATATTAAAAATCCAACCCAGAAC
>CALGBJ010000114.1 GCA_937877385.1 uncultured bacterium | reverse complement strand
AAATATCAGCCAATTTTCAAAAATAAAAATTTTGATTTTTTCAAGACAATTAATGGAGATTTTGTTAGCCGAGAAGAAGGTACTGGCTTAGTTCATATTGCTCCGGCCTTTGGTGAGGACGATATGACGGTAATGAAAAAAATTTTCAAGACAAAACTTGAGTTTCCTTTAACTGTTGACGAAAATGGCTTAATGAAAACCCCAGGTTTTAAATGGAACAACCTTTTTGTTAAAGAAGCTGATCCATTAATTATTGATTATCTTAAAAAGAAAAAAATTCTTTTCAAAGAAGAATCTTACGAGCATGATTATCCTTTTTGCTGGCGATGCGCCACACCGCTTTTATACTACCCAAAAGAATCCTGGTTTATTAAGATGAGCGCCTTGAGGAAAGAACTTTTAAAAAATAATGAAAAAATTAATTGGCTTCCTTCGCACATTAAAAAAGGCAGATTTGGCCAATGGTTAAAAGAAATTAAGGATTGGGCTTTTTCCAGAGAAAGATTCTGGGGGACACCTTTACCTATCTGGCAAGACAAAGAAAAAAAAGAAATCAAAGTTATTGGTTCTTTGAAAGAATTAAAAGAAAATTCTTATTATCAAAATACTTTTTATTTATTAAGACACGGCGAAGCCGAAACCAATCGGCAAGGAATTGTTGTTTCTCGGGAAAACTCTAAAAAATATCATTTAACTAAAAAAGGCAAAGAGCAGATAAGAAAAACCGCCAAACTTCTTAAAAAAGAAAAAATAGATTTAATTTTTGCTTCGCCTTTAACTAGAACCAAAGAAACTGCTAAAATTGTTGCTGAAGAACTGAAAGTTCCTCTTTTCTTTGAAAAACGTTTGCAAGAAATTAATGTCGGCATTTTCAACGGAAAAAAAATCAAAGATTATCAAAATTATTTTCAAAAAAGAGAAGAAAAAATTGAGAAAAAACCGCCAAAAGGAGAAAATTGGCAGGAATTAGCCAAAAGAATTATTCCTTTTATTGAAGAATTAAACAAAAAATACCAAAACAAAAAAATTTTAATTGTTAGCCATCAGGATCCTTTGATAGTTATCCAAGGAAAAATGGAAGGTTTGTCCTGGCAAGAAATTGTCAGAATTAAAGAACATCCGTTAGGCAAAATAAGAAAATTTAATTGGGCTATTTTGCCTTTTAATGAAAATTGGGAAATAGATCTTCATCGGCCTTATATTGATAAAATTATTCTTAAAAGTTCAAAGGGCGAAAAAATGAAAAGAGATGAAAGAATTGCTGATGTTTGGTTTGATTCAGGAGCAATGCCTTATGCTCAAAAAGAATGGAATTGGCAGAATTTAAAGAAAAATGATTTTCCGGCTGATTATATTTGCGAGGGAATTGATCAAACCAGAGGTTGGTTTTACACTTTGCTGGCTGTCTCCACCGCTTTAAATCTTGGTCATCCTTTTAAAAATGTTATTTGTCTCGGCTTGGTTTTAGACGAGAAGGGCCAAAAAATGTCAAAATCAAAAGGAAATGTTGTTGACCCTCTTTCTATTTTAGAAAAATACGGCGCTGACGCTCTCAGATGGTATTTCTTTACCATCAACCCGCCGGGTGAAAATAAAAAATTTTCAGAAAAAGGATTGGCTG
>CALGBJ010000113.1 GCA_937877385.1 uncultured bacterium | reverse complement strand
GGAGGGGGAGGAGTAAGGAGGGGGAGGGCATTTCATCTTTTGTAAGAATTAAAAAGAGAGACAATAAGTACCTTGCTTGTCTGTTCTAATAATTTGATTAGAAATTTTTGCTAAAAAATTGGTGACTAAAGTAGAGGGAAAATTATAAGGATTACCTTTGCCGACTTCAATGATTGAAATTTTTGGTTTAAGAGAAAGAAAAAATTTTTCTTCTAAAGAACTTTTTGAACCATGATGGGGAACTTTAAGAATATCAACTTGAAGATTGTCTCGATAAAGAGAGTAAATTCTCTTTTCAGCAAATTTGCCAATATCGCCAGTAAAAAGAACTTTTTTGCCAGCCAAAGAACAAAATAAAACCAGAGAATTTTCATTTGTTCTTTTAGACAAAAAAGGAATAACTGGCCAAATAACCTGACAGGAATTGTTCTGATAAAAAATTTTATCGCCTAAAGAAAGTTTAACAATCTTCGTTCCTTTTTGAGAAAAATCTTCAAGCATCTTTTCAAAAATCTCCTTTAAAAATTGAGATTTTGGTTCTTGGCCATTATAAAGAAAAACCCCAATCTCATATTTTTTAACGACATCTAAAAAGCCGCCATAATGATCAATGTCTGGATGAGAAAGAATAGCTAAATCAATCCTTCTTTTAAAGAAAGGTAATTTTTCAGAAAGCTGCCAAAGAATTTGACCGTTTCTTGGACCAGCGTCAATTAAGAAAACTGTCTTTTTAGAAAAAGAAATCATTTCTGAATCGCCTTGACCGACTGAAAGAAAGCAGATTTCATTTTTGTTTAAAGAGAAAATTTCTTGCCAGAGAAAAAAATTAAAAAAAAGAAGGATTATCAAAAAGAAAAAAAGCAATTGTTTGCTCATAAAAAATGACAATCTAATTGTGCTAGCCGATTCTCTTTATTCCCCATCCCCTCTCTTAATCTCCCCCCTTCCCAAAGGGAAGGGGGGAGAAACTATCGGATTTCCTCCCTTTTCTCTAGAGGGAAAGAGAGAAACTATCAGATCCCCCTCTCCTGGAAGGAAGAAGCTATCACTCAATTTCCTCCCCCTCCCTCTGGGAGGGGGAGGATTTCCTTTTTCTCCTCCCCCTCCCAAAGGGAGGGGGAGGATTAAGGAGGGGGAGGTACCTTCTACTTGCCCTTTCCGACTTATGTCAGAGGGAGAAATGTAAAAAGAAAAAATACTCCTTCCACCAATCCCACTCTGGGACTATTGGAACTGAAACTCCAGCCCAACAACCAGAAGGCGAAAGCACATTTCAATCCTACTCTGGGACTATTGGAACTAGACAATTCGGGTTCTCGCAAATAAATGTGCTGTTCATTTCAATCCCACTCTGGGACTATTGGAACTTGGCAAAAATGTTTGGCGTGACAAAGCAATGTATTATTTCAATCCCACTCTGGGACTATTGGAACTTATTACAATCTCTTTCATTTTAGATTAGCGACAGCATTTCAATCCCACTCTGGGACTATTGGAACTTGGCAAAAATGTTTGGCGTGACAAAGCAATGTATTATTTCAATCC
>CALGBJ010000112.1 GCA_937877385.1 uncultured bacterium | reverse complement strand
AAGAGGAGAATAAAAGAAAATGAATTCCAAAAAAGAAAAAGTAGTTGTAGGTTTATCGGGCGGTCTTGATTCTTCAACCGCTCTTTTTTTATTAAAAGAAAAGGGCTTCCAACCGATAGGAGTAATGATAAAGTTTTTTACTGGTCGAACTTTTTTGCCTTCTCAAGATTCGATTTTCTTAGCAAAAAAACTCTGCCAAAAATTAAAGATTCCTTTTTATCTCTTGGAAGAAAAAGATGCCTTTCAAGAGAAAGTAGTTTCTTATTTTTTTAGAGAAAAAAGAAAATTAAGAACCCCTAATCCTTGTTTGATTTGCAATCGTTATTTTAAGATAAAAAAACTTTTTGATTTTGCCAAAAAAGAAAAAGTTAAATGGGTAGCTACTGGCCATTATGCTTTGATTGAAGGAGGAAAACTTTTTAAGGCAAAGGATTTAAAAAAAGACCAAAGTTATTTTCTTTCTTTTTTGCCAAAAAGTTATCTGAGAAGATTAATTCTTCCTTTGGGAAGGTTAAAAAAGAACGAAGTTTTAGAGATAGCCAGGAAAAATCATCTACCTTTTTCCAAAAAAGAAAGTCAGGATTTGTGTTTTCTTTTAAAAAAAGATAAGAAGGAGGTTATTAGAGATTTTTTTGGAGAGAAAAAAGGATTAATTAAAGTCAAAGAGAGCAACCAAGAAGTTGGTTGGCACGATGGTTTGTGGTTTTATGACCTTTTTCAAAGGAAAGGAATAGGAATTAGTCAGGGCCCTTGGTATGTTGTTGGTTTTGATAAAAAGAAGAATGTTCTTTTGATAAGCAAAAAAAAAGAAAAATTATTTTTCAAAGAAATAATTATTTCTCCTTATCATTTTTTTGAGAAACCAAAAAAAGAATTTTTTGCTGAAATAAAAATTCGCTCTCAGCAAAAACCGCAAAAAGGAAAAATCTTTTTTTTAACAAAAGATAGATTAAAAATTATTTTTGAAGAACCGGTTTTTGCCCCGGTTCCTGGTCAATTCGCTGTTTTTTACCAGAAAAATCTTTGTTTGGGCAATGGCCTAATTGCTGAATTAATGTCTTGACAATTCTCTTTTTTTATGATATATTAAAGCCGAGAAAAATCGGTTTTTTTATTTTGGTAAGCGGTAAAAAAATATGCTTAACAAACGGCAAAAGTCAATACTTCTTTTTCTTGTTTTCTTAGGGATAATTACTTTTATCCCTCAACCTTCACTTGCTTCAGATTATGTAACTCTTTCAGGTAGGGTAACTAAAGACAATGGTCAACCAATTGCTGGAGTTGTTTTAGATCTTTGTCATGGAATGTCTGCTTTTACTGATGCTAATGGCTATTGGTCAAAACAAGTGGAGAGAGGTACGTATTTTTGTGTTAGAATTTCTTCTGGTTTGCCTGGCGGTTATTCAAGGATTAAAGCAGTCAAAAATAATTATTGTAATTCTGGTGCTTCTACTTATGAATATCAGGTAGCTGGAGAGAATTTTTTTAAGGGCTGTTTTTATAAAAGAGAAGAAAAGTGGGATTTGTGTTCAGATAACGAATTTGATTTTGTAATTGAGTATCCGAAACCAACTGTTTCTTGTAATTGTCTTTCTTGCAGTGATAATAATAATGTCGTTGTTGCTAAATGGACTGTTGATCCTAAAGATGGTTATATTACTGATTATAAAATAGAAGGAAAGGTTAATTCTTCTTCTTGGATAGATATGAAAAGTTATTGTTCTTATGATAGTATTTGTGATTTAACTAACAGTCCAGTCGGCAGTTGTTGTTATAACTATTTTCAGTCTGATAATCTTTTCTTTTTTACTTTTAAATATAAAGGAGAGTCTGGTAATAGTTATTCAGCCAGAGGGAAGGTTAAAAATAATAGTTGGTGGTCTGATTGGGCAAGTTGTGGTTGGACTTATTGTTCTTTTCCGCCTACGCCCATACCCACTCCAACTCCAACACCTACTCCCACGCCCACACCCACTCCAACTCCAACACCAACTCCAACGCCTACTCCTACTCCTAC
>CALGBJ010000111.1 GCA_937877385.1 uncultured bacterium | reverse complement strand
CACAGCATCCAGCACCACTCTGGACTACCGTCCAGAGTGGTGCTGGATGGGCAATTGGCAATTAGCAATTGGCAATTAACAATAGACATTCATAGATACTTATTATTTTATTAACGAGTTAACGAGTTAATGAGTTGTTTGAATTATGAATCTGGAATTATGAATCTGGAATTAAGGTTTTGATTTTGAACTTCTAAACTTCCCTGATTCATGATTCATAATTCATGATTCAATTTGGGATTTGTTTTAATTCAAGATTTTACTTTTTACTTTTTAGATTTTAGATTTGTTTACTTTTGCGCTTTACGCTGTAGTTTTGCGCTTTGCGCTTTGCGTTTTACGCTTTAAATAATATCAATGAGTATCTATTAATATTGTTATTGACAAGAAAGAGAATATTATTATAATTTCCTTTGCGGTAAATAAAGAAGTTTCTTTCTTTATTCAGCTCGTTACTTGCTATTTGCTCTTGACAGGTTAAAATAAATTCTTATTATTTAAAAAAAAGTTTAATGAGTTTTTTCTCTTTCAAAGAGAGGGACTAAAAAGTAAAATTTTTAAAAGCCCTTTTTGTTTGGGTAATTTTTTTGTTTGAAAAAATTATTATTTAAAGAGATGAAAAAAATAATCTTCTCTTCGGCAAAAAACTTAGAAGTTCCTGCCCACGATCTCAATGAAATACAAATTGAGTCATTTAAATGGTGGCAGGAAAAAGGATTGAAAGAATTATTTGAAGAGATTTCTCCAATTAAAGATTATACTGGCAAGGAGTTTGAGTTGTATTTTAATGACTATCATTTTGATGAACCTAAATATTCTGAGAGAGAAGCCAGAGAAAATGGAACAACTTATCAGGCAAGTTTAAGAGTTAATTGTACTCTAATTAACCATGTTTCTAAAGAAAAAAAGGAGCAAGAGGTCTATCTAGGAGAGTACCCTTTAATTACTGAGAAGGGTATTTTTATTATCAATGGAGTAGGCAGAGTAGTAGTTTCTCAAATTATTAGATCAAGTGGTGTTTATTTTGTGGCTACTCCTACTAGAGACAAGAAACTTTTTGGGGCTAAAATTATTCCTAATCGAGGTTGTTGGCTTGAATTTGAAACAGAAAATGATGGCGTGATTTATGTCAGAATTGACAAAAAAAGAAAAATTCCAGCCACAGCTCTTTTGAGGGTTTTTGGCTTGGTTACAAACGAGGAAATTTTAAAGAGATTTAGCGATGTTGATAAAGGCAGCATCAAATACATTGAAAGAACTTTAAAAAAAGATGCTTCTTTTGACGAGAATAGCGCCTATGTTGAGATATATAAGAGAGTTAGACCAGGTGATTTAGCCACTCCTGAAAATGCTGGTAATCTTATTAAAGGGATGTTTTTCCGCTTTGATAGATACGACTTAGAAAAAGTTGGTCGGTATAAAATCAACCAAAGATTGAATTTGAATTTTCCTCTTGACCAAGAACACCGACTGCTTAATTTGGAGGATTTAGTAGCGGTTTTAAAAGAAATTATTAGATTGAACAATGATCCTTCAGCCGAACCTGATGATATTGATCATCTTTCCAATCGCCGAATTAAAACAGTTGGTGAGTTGTTAGTTAACAGATGCCGAGTTGGTTTGGCGAGAATAAGAAGAATAGTTCAAGATAGGATGTCTACTTCTGATCCTTATACTCTTTTACCTTCTCGCTTAATTAATCACCGCCAACTTGAATCAGTAGTTAGGAATTTCTTTACTCTTTCTTCTCTCTCTCAGTTTATGAATCAGGTAAATCCTCTTTCAAGCTTGGAACATAAAAGAAGAATTACGGCTATTGGTCCAGGTGGTTTGGTTAGGAAGAGGGCTGGTTTTGAAGTTAGAGACGTTCATCCAAGTTATTGTGGTCGAGTTTGCCCAATTGAGACACCTGAAGGATTGAATATTGGTTTAGTCAATCATTTGGCTATTTTCGCTAGATTAAATGATTTTTCTTTTTTGATTACTCCTTATTT
>CALGBJ010000110.1 GCA_937877385.1 uncultured bacterium | reverse complement strand
CCAAATTTGACATTTCTTTTTGCTTTTTTTAAAGTAAAAAAACAAAACTTTTTAATTATGTCTTTTTTGAAAGGTGTTAGAAGTTTTTTTCTTTTGCCAAAGAAAAAATTGAATTGGTGGGTTTCAAATTGGCGAAAATCAAAAGAATTTAGAAAACAACTCGTAGCCGTAGTTTTAGGTTTTGGAATTGGAGGAATGCTATGGGGGTTTCATTGCTATGATTGGGTTACCAGTCATAATGAGGCATTTACTAATCCTTTTTCTATTATTCTTGGAGCATTTTGGATTTCTATTTTTGGAGGTCTCGCTTTAGCTTTTTCATTTTTAAGAGAAAAGAGGAAAGAATTTTTACTTTTGATTTTTTTGGGCATTCCGGTGTGGGTTCTAGCATTTGTGATGCCGGGAATATTTAACGAGTGGCTATATATTTTGAGCGCGATAATTTCACTGATTTACATTGTAATTTTCTATTTGTTTAAAGTAAACATAACTCCTCTTTTAAACTTAAAACCTTCTCTTGTTATTGCGGGAATTTGGTTGGAATTTCTATTTACTTTTCTCCTCGTCGCTATCTTTTACTCTTTTTTCTTTAAAAAATCATCTAAATTGAAACTGATTCTTATTCCTCCGATTTGGGTGGCTATTTTTGCAATCATTTCTCCAATTATTGGCAATCTCATTGGCTTTTATCTTTTCCATTCCCTTCTTCTTGCTTATCTTTTAACCTTTCTTTTAATCAGTTTATCTTTTGCTTTATCTTTGTTTAAAGAGATAAAGTATGAAAAATCATAAAACAAAGATATTTTTTTTAGTTTTTTCTCTTTTCCTTCTTTTAATAGAAGGATTTTTTGTATTTTCTATTTTTCAAACTGAAAATGTTTTTTATCCTGATCCAAGAAATTATGCTCCTAATTTTTGGTTTGATTCAGAAGAAAGATATTTTCCTTGTAATCCTTTGGATTTTAATTATGACAAGAATTTACAAGAAATCTCGGCAGAAAAAGCAAAAGAAAAATATGACAGTTTAACTAAACAAGAAAAACTAAATCATTTTACTGTTTTTTATCATCTTGTTGATGACAAAAAAGATAATCAATGGATTTACGAATATCACCTTTACTATGTTTTTAATGAATTTACTAATGAACATTATGGTGATTGGGAAAGAGTTGATGTTTATGTAGATAAAGATACTAAAAAATCAACAAAAGTAATTGGCTTTGCTCATAATGGTTCTAAAACAAAAATAATTTTAGCAAACAATGAATTAGATAATCCTAAAACAAATCATCAGAGAATTTTAGTAGAGAAAGGAAGTCATGCTAGTTGTCCTGATGGGAATAATAACGGGGTGCCGGATAAATTTTTTGATACTTCTAATAAGAATAGTTATTTGACTACTGGGATGCTTTCTTATTTTGATTGGTCGTCCCAAGACAAACTTTATGGTCCAAAAATTAAATGGGATGATAAAAGGTATAAACTAGTTTCAATGAACGATCTAGAAGAAGAATATGGAAAAAATTTTTCTTTAAACAGAAGAGTTATTTCTAAGGCAGAAACCTTAGGCAGTTTTCCAATAAGAATTAAAATAAATTTTAATTTAGGAAAGTATTCTTATAAGCTAAATAAAAAAGTATATGCTTTGAAAAAAATAGGTGGTTCTCCGCCTTCAAATCCTTGGCAGAGAAAAGAATTTTCTCAGCCAGAATTGGCTAAGCCAGTTAATTTTGTTGAAATAGCCAAGAAAACTCCAGAAAAAATAAGCAATTCTTTACTTTCTTTTTCAGAATCAATTATTGAAAAAATTGGCTTGAAAAATAAAAAGAGTAGTTTTGGTAGTCAATTAAGTCAAATTGTTCCTGAAGAAAAAAATCAAGAAAAGCAAAAAGAGAAAAATCCAGAAAAAGAACTTGAACTTTCTTTATCAGACAACCAATCCAAAAAGACATCTTCCCAAAACAAAGAAGAAGAGCATTCTAATGTTCTTAAGAACATTAGAGCATCTTCAATTAATAATTCTTCTTCAACTAATACTTCTTCAGATCTGCTAAATGGAAAGTCAAATTTAAATTCTTTGCCAGATTCTTCTCCTTCGCCTTTGCTAACTCCAACTCCGACTCCAACTCCAAGCCCTTCTCCTTCGCCAACTCCTT
>CALGBJ010000109.1 GCA_937877385.1 uncultured bacterium | reverse complement strand
GTTTCTGATTTGATTACTTTGCCAGGTATTATTAATGTTGATTTTGCTGATGTTAAAACTATTATTGAAAACGCCGGTTCAAGTTTGATAGGTATAGGTTACGGTCAAGGAGAAAATAGGGCTGTCCAAGCCGCTCAAATGGCTATAGAATCTCCTTTATTAGAAACCTCTATTCAAGGAGCTACCGGTCTTCTTTTGAATATCGGCGGCAATAATTTGAGAATGGAGGAAATAAAAGAAGTAGCCGAAATGGTTAGAGAAAGAGCTGATTCAGAAGCCAGAATTATTTTTGGTGCCTTTGAAGATAGAAGATTAAAAAAAGACCAGATAAAAGTAACTATTTTAGCCACTGGTTTTAATCCTTATTTGGCTAAAAGTGAAAGGTTGCCGAGTAAGAATTTAAGTATTTTTGAACAAATTAGACAAGAGAAAGAAAAAAAAGAAGATAGCAGTCAGAAACAAGAACAGGGGAAAGAAAAAAACGAAAGTCCTTTTTCTCAAAAGAAAGAATTTTCTCAAGAGAAAGAAGGAAAAAAAGAAGAAGGAACTTTTAAAGATTATTTTGATATTCCGGCTTTTTTTAGAAGAAAAAAGAAAAATAAGTAAACTCTGTACTATTTTTGTAACGAAAATAGTGTAGGGTATTTTCTGCTTTTTTGAATGGCTAAATCAGAGATATATTTCTGGTTAATTTTTTTCTTTTTGATTGGAATCTTTACTGCCTCCTTTTTTTACTATTTGAAAATTTCTTTTATTTTTTCTCTTTTCCTTTTTCTTCTTTTCTCTTTCTTGATTTTTTTCAAAAAAAGAAAAAAGAAATTTTTCTTTTTTTTAATAGTTAGTTCTTTTTTGACTGGCTTTTTTTATTTTTCTCTTTCTCTTTTTTCTTCTTTTTCAGCGGACTTGCTTTATCAATCCTTAAAAGAAGAAAAGGAAAAAGAAGTTAATCTTCTGGCTCAAGTTAACAATCAACCCTATTTTAGAGAAGGCAAACAAGTATTTTTAGTTAAAGTCCTTAATCCCCAAACAAAAAGTAAAATTTTAGTCAAAACTAATTTAAGTCAAAAGTTAGATTACGGAGATGTTATTCGAATTCAAGGAAAAATAAAGAAAATAGAAAATTTTTATTATTTTAAGAAAAATGTCTTTTTAAAATCCGATTGGCCAGCAATAAAAATAGTTAAAAGAAATCAGTCATTAGGCCTAAAAAGAACTCTCTTTTCTTTAAAAAATAAATTTGAAGAAAAAATTTCTTTTATTTTTCCTGAGCCCTCTTCTCTTTTTTACAAAGCTCTTCTTTTTGGCGAGAAAAGAGAAATGCCTTTTTCTTTTAAAGAAAAAATAAATTCAGCTGGGATAAGTCATTTAGTGGCTCTTTCTGGCTATCATATTGGCATTTTTTCTTTTTATTTAATGAGCTTCCTTATCTTTTTGGCTTTTTCTCGTTCGACTGCTTTTTATCTTTCTTTAATAAGTATTTTTCTTTTTGTTTTAATGACCGGTGTTAGTTCTTCTTGTCTTCGAGCAGCCATAATGGCTTCCTTGTTTTTGTGGAGTCAGAAAAGTGGTCGTCTTTTTCAACCCAGACAAGTTCTTTTTTCAGCTGCTTTTTTAATGGCTTTGCTAAATCCAAAAATAATTTTTTTTGATGTTGGCTTTCAACTATCCTTTTTAGCCACTTTTGGTCTTTTTTATTTACTTCCCCTCTGGCAGAATTTTTTTAAAAAAATTCTGCCAGAAAATCATTTTCTCTCTTTAGAAAGATGTTCCTTTTTCTGGAAAAATTTTTTGATTACCCTTTCTGCCCAATCAATGGTTCTGCCGATAATTGTTTTAAATTTCAAATCCCTGCCTTTAGTCGGTTTGATTAGCAACCCTTTAATTCTGCCTTTTATTCCTTTAATAATCCTTTTTGTCTTTTTAATAGTTTTGCTGTCTTTTTTGAATAATGTTTTGGCTTTAATTGCTTCGGCTCTGCTTATTCCTTTTTGGCAATATCTTAGTTTTCTTATTTCTTTCTTTAGCAAGTTTTCTTTTTCTTTATCCTTGCCATTTCCTTTGTTTATTATTTTCTTTTTTCTGTACTATCTTTTTCTCTGGCTTTTTTTAAAAAGATATTGGGGGCTAAACGA
>CALGBJ010000108.1 GCA_937877385.1 uncultured bacterium | reverse complement strand
TAGAAGTTTTTTTCTTTTGCCAAAGAAAAAATTGAATTGGTGGGTTTCAAATTGGCGAAAATCAAAAGAATTTAGAAGACAACTCATAGCTGTCATTTTAGGTTTTGGAATTGCTGGAATTTTATGGGGATGGCAATGTTATGACTGGACAACTAGCCACAATGAAGCTTTTACTAATCCTTTCTCTTTAATTTTAGGTGCTTTATATCTTGCTATTTTTGGAGGATTAGGGCTTGGTTGGGCATTTTTCAGAGAAAACAAGAGGAAATTCCTTTTTTTGATTCTACTTGGAATTCCTGCCTGGCTAATCGCTTTTTTGGTCCCGGGGATAGCAAATTATTGGCTTTTCTGGGGAGGCGGAATTTTTCTATTTCCTTTTTATTTACTTATGAGTTATTTTTCTGAGATTATTAGATTTCAAGGCTCTTTAATAGATCTCGCGCCTTCATTAGTAGTCGGAAGTTTATGGCTTGAGTTTTTATTGTCAGGAATTTTAATTAGCTTATTTTTATTGATCTTCCTTAAGCCAAAAAACAAAAAATATTTTTTTCTTCCAGGTCTATTTTTTTCATTTTCTTCTTTAATTGCTCCGTTGATTTCTAATTTAATGGAATTTTATCTTTTCCATTCCCTTTTATTAAGTTATCTTTTAACCTTTCTTTTAATCAGTTTGTCTTTTGCTTTATCTTTGTTTAAAGAGATAAAGTATGAAAAATCATAAAACAAAGATATTTTTAGTTTTTTCTCTTTTCCTTCTTTTAATAGAAGGATTTTTTGTATTTTCTATTTTTCAAACTAAAAATGTTTTTTATCCTGATCCAAGAAATTATGCTCCTAATTTTTGGTTTGATTCAGAAGAAAAATATTTTCCTTGTAATCCTTTGGATTTTAATTATGACAAGAATTTACAAGAAATCTCAGCTGAAAAAGCAAAAGAAAAATATGACAATTTAACAAAACAAGAAAAACTAAACCATTTTACTGTCTTTTATCATCTTGTTGATGACAAAAAAGCCAATCAATGGGTTTATGAATATCATCTTTACTATGTTTTTAATGAATTTACTAATGAACATTATGGCGATTGGGAAAGAGTTGATGTTTATGTAGATAAAAATACTAAAAAAGTAAAAAGTATAATAGGTTCAGCTCATGTCGGATCATCAGATTTAGGGAGAGTGTTTATGGGTAATAACAAATTGGATAATCCTCTTTCAAGCCATGTCACTTTTTTAGTTGAAAAAGGTTCTCATGCCAATTCACCGGATAAAAATGAAGATGGATTAGTAGAAATTTCGGACGTATCTAATATTAATGCTTATATTAGATGGCCAATCGCCTTTAAAGGTTGGTCATCCCAAGATAAACTTTATGGTCCAAAAATTAAATGGGATGATAAAAGATACAAGCTAGTTTCAATAAATGATCTAGAAAAAGAATATGGAAAGATTTTTTCCTTGAACAGAAAGGTTATTTCTAAAGCAGAGACTTTAGGCAGTTTTCCAATAAAAATTAAAATAAATTTTAGTGTAGGAAAATATTCATACAAGATAAACAAGAGGGTATATGCTTTAAAAGGAGTAGGTGGTTCGTCACCTTCAAATCCTTGGCAGAGAAAAGAATTTTCTCAGCCAGAATTGGCTGAGCCAGTTAATTTTGTTGAAATAACCAAGAAAACTTCAGAAAAAATAAGCAATTCTTTACTTTCTTTTTCAGAATCAATTATTGAAAAAATTGGCTTGAAAAACAAAAAGAGCAATTTTAGCAGTCAATTAAGCCAAATTATTCCTGAAAGGGCAGATCAAGAAAAGCAAAAAGAGAAAAAATCAGAAAAGGATCTTGAACTTTCTTTGCCAAACAATCAAATAAAAAAGACACCTTCCCAAAACAAGAAAGAAGAGCATTCTAATGTTCTTAAGAACATTAGAACATCTATTAATCCGATGAGAACTTCAGATAGGTTGATAAATGCTGATTCTTTAGCGTCTTCAACTGATAATTCAATTGATGATTCTTTTCCTTCTCCAACTCCAACTCCAGTTTCAACTTCAACTCCAACCTCAACTTCGACTCCAAGCCTTTCTCCCTCGCCAACTCCTTCGCCTACGCCAAGTTTTTCATCTAATAATTCTCTTTGTCAAATTCCCTCTATTGCCAGACCAAAACATTCGCCAATCATTTTTAATGAAATTGCTTGGATGGGAACAAAAAAGAGTGCCAGCAATGAATGGATAGAATTGAAAAATTTAACTAACCAAGAAATTGATTTAACTGATTTTCAAATTATCGGTCTTTCTCGTCGAGATGAAAAGAAGAAAATAAAAATTTTCCTCAAAGGTAAAATTTTTCAGAACAACTATTTCCTTTTAGAAAGAACCAACGATGATTCTCTGCCAGAAATTAAAGCTGATTTAATTTACAAAGGCAGTTTAACTAATTCAAATTACAAACTCTATCTTTTTGATAACTATTGCCAACTTTTGGACTTTGTTGAAGCTGCTCCTGATTGGCCAGCTGGTGAAAACAAAAGTAAAAGAACAATGGAAAGGGATGATAACTTGTCTTGGCATAATTATTATGGCAGTGGCACGCCTTTAGGCAGAGAAAGGATTTATGGCACGCCAAAAGCGCCGAATTCAGAAAAACCAACTTCAGTTGGTGGGAGTGAAGGTTCAACTAATGATAGTCAGTTGTCTAATAACTCTAATAATTCTAATAATTCTGACAACCAAGAAAATTCAAACCAAGAAAATTCAAACAGCCAAGAGGGAGAAACTAACCAGCAAACTTCTCCTCTTTATTGTTCTTTACCTGAAAATCCTCAGCCAATTTCAAATCCTGATTTGATTTTCAATGAAATTGCTTGGGCTGGCAACCAGAATAATTCTTATGATGAATGGCTGGAATTAAAAAATCTCTCTGATAGAGAACTAAATCTAACTGGTTTCCAAATTCTTGGCAGAAAAACTGATAGCCAAGAGTTGTCTTTGAAAATAATTTTAACTGGAAAAACTTTAGGGATTACCACTTCGACCAAGTTTTATCTTTTAGAAAAAAATAATTCTTCACCTTTTCTCAAAGACATCGCGGATCAAATTTACACTGGGGCTAATTTGAAAAACGACGAGCCAAACTTTGAACTTTATCTTTTTGATAATAACTGCCGACTTTTGGATTATCTTCAAGCAATTTCCAGTTGGCCAGCTGGCAGTGACCAAGAATACCGAACAATGGAAAGAAATTTAGATTACCAAACCGGCTGGCACAGCTTTAGTGGAGAACCAAGGCAAATTGGTCAGGTCTTTATTTATGGCACTCCCAAAGAAGAGAATTCAACAATTAGTCAGTCAAATCAGGAAGAGGAAATAAATCAGGAAGAAGACAAAACAGATCAAGAAGAAAATAAAACAAATCAAAAGGAAGACGATGAGGCAAATCAACAGGAAGAGGATAAAACAAGTCAAAAGGAAAATAATGAGACAGACCAACAAAATGACACTGAACATTCTCACATTCTTAAGAATGTGAGAATGTTAAGCTCTTTGAAAATTTCTGAAGTTTTAGTTAAAAGTACTTCTACTTTGAGTAATAATATTCAATTTATTGAACTTTATAATTCTACTTCAACAGCAATTGATTTAAAAGAAATCTCTCTTCAATATCTCGGTTCTCGAGGAAAGAAAATTAAAAGAATTTCCAGAAAAAATTTAGGGACAATTCCTGGCTATGGCTTTTATTTAATTGCCTCAACTTCAACTGTTTTTGGCAAAGAAGCAGATTCAACTCTTCTCTCAAACAAGAAATTAAGCACTCAATCAACTGGCGGGACAATTTTTTTGGTTGCTACTACTACAGACCTTGGTTTTTCAACTAGTTCTCCATTTGTTATTGATAAGCTGGCTTATGGCAATGGCAGTGTTTATCCTGAAGGAGAGGCGATTTATTCTATTAAAGAAGGTTTTTCTTGGGAGAGAAAAGCCTATTCAACTTCAACTCAAGAAAACTATTCTGACTGGCAGTTTGTTGGCAATGGTTATGATTCAGACAATAATTTAACTGACTTTATTTTCCAAAACAAAATAAACCCTCAAAACTCAACTGATTTACCAGAACCAAGAGAAGAGGAAACAAGAGAAGGAAAGTCAGAAGAAGAGGAAATAGA
>CALGBJ010000107.1 GCA_937877385.1 uncultured bacterium | reverse complement strand
GCATACTCTTGACAGGATAATTCTTTTATTTAAGATGATTAACAATGTTTGAGAAATTGGGTCAAAGGTATAGGAAATTGGTTTCAATTATTTGGCAAATTTCTCAAAACCAGCCAGAGGTTTTGAAGGAGAAAATTCAATTTTTTCTTAGCGAGTTTCTTTCAAATCTGGCTTTTAATAAATTCAATCAAGCGATTTTTTGCTTGGAGGGATTAGATGAATTTCTTTATCTTTCTACTTCTTCTGGCAAGTTGAGAATGATTAATTATGAAATTTTAAGAGGGGAGATAGAAAAATTAAAAGAAGAGATTAGAGAAAGAGAGAAACTATTTAAGCAAGGAGTAGAGGAATTGGACTTAAGAGAAGTTTTTTTGCCTTTAAAAGAGAGAAAAAATGAAGAGGAAATTGAGAAAAAAAGAACTTCAAGTTTGAGTATTGGTGGTTTAAATGCCAGGCAGTTGAAAATTTTGGAAATAATCAAAGAAAGAAAAAAAGTAAAATCCCTTGATCTTTTTGAAATTTTCCCTCAGGTTAGTCAGAAAACTCTCCGGGCAGATCTAAAAGCGCTTTTGGAAAGAGGTTTGCTTTTTAAGCAAGGAACAAATAGAAATCTTTGGTATCTTTTGAATCCAAAATTTTCTTTTTCCCAAGAAAACCCTGCTTAAGGTTTAAGCAGGGTTTTCTCAAAATCATTTCTTTCTCTTTCTGCTCTTTCTACTCTTTTTCGTTGTCTTTCTACTTGTCTTCCTCTTTGTCGTTCTCTTTGTTGTTCTCTTCTTCGTCGTTCTCTTCTTCGTCGTCTTTTTTCTGGTTTTTTTCTTCACCATTTTTTATTTATTTTTTATTTGAGGATCGACCACTTCCTCAAATTTTTTAGAGATTCTTTTTCATTTAAAAAAATTATAAAATAATTTAATTTTTCAATCAATGTGGATAACTAAAATAATAATTTCCCTAACAAAAAAACAGGACATTAGCCCTGTTTTTTTTTAAAAATTAGAAGTTAAAAGTTTTTTCAGAAATTCATAACTTTTGACTCTGCTTCTAATTTTCTGATATCCTTTCACTATAGAAATCTGATGATTGTTGCACCTGAATTCAACTTCTACTTTTTCATCTCCACTCAAAACAGCTGCTCCAGCCGCTCGACAGAGAACTCTTTCAATGTCTTCTAAAGAAAAAATCTTTATTTCTTCTCCATAAGCCCTTCCTTCCTTTTTCACCTTTGCTATTACCATTTCTTCCCTCCTTTTATTTTTTTAATTTTCAATTAAAAAACCGATGGCTTTAAGCCATCGGTTAGTTTTCAAAAAAATTTTTCAAAAAACTAACCGATGGCGCCATCGGCGATAATAATGTTAATAATGATGCTGTTTTGAATAAGTTTCTTCATTTTACTTTGTATTTATAATAATTTCTCCCAAAGATTTGTCAAGATTTATATAATTGGCTATTGGCAATTGGCAATTAGCAGTTGGCAATTGGCTATTGGCTATTGGTTGTCAATAGAAATTTTATTGAAATTTATTGTTTATTAACGAGTTAACGAGTTGAATATTAAAAATTCAACCCAGAACCACTAAAGGGTTTTGGAAATCCCGCATCCTTTAGTGGTGCGGGGCTGGGTTGCCCAGTACCCTTCA
>CALGBJ010000106.1 GCA_937877385.1 uncultured bacterium | reverse complement strand
GCACCGGCTAAAATTTCACTGGCTGAAGCTGAACCTTTATTGATTAAAATGACAACTGGTTTTTTAGCAAAAAAACCGTTCCCTCTAGCTTTCAAAGATTTTTCTGTCCCGTCTTTTAATTTTTCTTTGACTACTGTTTTTCCTCTTTCCAGAAACCAGCCAGCAATTTCTACAGCGATATCAAGATAACCACCAGGGTTATTTCTTAAATCTAAGATAATTCCTTCTGGATTTTTGAAAAGCGCCTGAAAGGCATTTTTTAAAAATCTCTCTCTTAGATTTTCATTAAAGTTATAAATTTGAAAATAGGCAATTTTGTGATTGTCTTTTTCAATAATTCGCCAGTCCATTACCGGAATTTCTATTTTTTCTCTAACAATTTTAATTTCTTTAGGTTCTGACCAGTCGTCTCTAAAGATGGTGAGGACTACGGTTGTGCCTACTTTCCCTCTAATTCTTCTTACTGCTTCAGAAAGAGAAAGGTTGTTGGTAATTTGGTCGTCAATTTTTAGAATAATATCGCCAGGTTTTAAGCCGGCTCTCTCGGCTGGTGTGCCTTTTAGTGGAGTAATAACCTTTAGATTGCCTTGGCGGATGCCAATTTCCATACCAACACCGCCAAAACTTCCTTGAATATCTTCATTAAATTCTTTGGCTTCTTCTGGTGGCAAAAATTCTGTGTAGGAGTCGCCAGCAGCTTGTAAAAGTCCTTTAATAGCGCCATAGAGAAGTTTTTGGTCGTCGAGTTTATCTTGATAATAAAAGTCAGATTTGAGGATTCTTAACGATTCCCAAAATAAATCAAAATTCGCTTGAAGAAGTTTTTCCTGCGAAGAATCGTTGGGATTGTTCGCTTGCTTTGGATGGTTTTTACTTTCCTTGCCAAGAGAAAAACCAAGAAAAAAAATAATTCCTAAAAGAAGGAGGAAGAGAAGAAAACGTAAACAAAATTTATCAAAATTTTTAATTCGTTTTTCTTTCATTAATTTCTTTGATTATACACAATTTTTTTTTCCTGCCAAGTTTACAATTAGCAATT
>CALGBJ010000105.1 GCA_937877385.1 uncultured bacterium | reverse complement strand
TCTCTCTTTAGTTTTCTCTCAGCACTTTTAATTTTTAGAGAAAGAGATTTAATCTTTGCCTGACAACCCTTTTTTTCTTCTTTTTTCAAGGCCTCTTTTTCCAAATTCAAGCGGAAAATTTCTTTTCGTAAATCCTCAATTGAAGCTGGCACACTCTCTGATTCTAATTTAGCCATAGAAGCCGCCTCATCAATCAAGTCAATAGCTTTGTCTGGTAAAAATCTGTCAGTAATATATCGACTAGAAAGCTTAACGGCTGCCACAATTGCCTGGTCAGTAATCTTTACATTATGATGATTCTCGTATTTATGTTTTATGCCTCTTAAAATATCAATAGCATCCTGAAAGTTTGGTTCTTCAACTACCACCGGCTGAAATCTTCTTTCTAAAGCCGGATCTCTTTCTATATATCTTTGAAAATCTCGAGAAGTAGTAGCGCCAATACAATGAAGTTCACCTCTGGCTAAAGAAGGCTTCAAAAGATTGCTAGCATCAACTGCTCCTTCAGCCGCGCCAGCGCCAACTATAGTATGAATCTCGTCTATAAAAAGAATTTTCTCTCCTTGACTTTTCTGAATTTCCCTAATCAAGCTTTTTAATCTTTCTTCAAACTCTCCTCGAAAACGAGTGCCAGCAATTATTGCTCCTAAATCAAGCATCAAAATTTCTTTACCTCTTAAAACATCTGGCACTTCATTATTGACAATCCTTTGAGCCAAACCTTCAACAATGGCTGTCTTGCCTACACCGGGCTCACCAACCAAAACTGGATTATTCTTTGTCCGGCGAGAAAGAATCTGAATAATTCTCTTTATCTCCTTTTCCCGGCCAACTACTGGATCCAATTTGCCTTCTTTAGCCAAAGTCGTCAAATTAACAGTATATTTTTTGAGAACCTGAAATTTACTTTCTGGCAATTCATCAACTACTCTTTCCTCTCCTCTTAAATCTTTCAAAATTCTTAAAACTTCTTCTCGGGAAATATTAAAAGAAGAAAGAATTCTTTTAGCCGAAGAAGGAATTTCGGTCAGAGCCAAAAAAAGATGCTCGCAAGAAATATATTCGTCGCCTAACTCGCGAGAAAACTTGCCGGCAGAATCTAAAACTTCCATCAACTCTCGAGAAAGATAAAGTTGACCAACTGAAGAAGAAGAAAGAATTTTTGGTAAAAGATTTAATTCTTTATTAATTAATGACTCCATCTCTTGTAAGTCTACCTTCAGTTCTTCCAAAATCGGTAAAACCAATGAATCTTGCTGTCTAATTAAGGCAGCCAAAAGATGAACGGCTCTTAAATCGCCATGGGATTTCATAGCCGCCATATCTTGAGCCATCTGCAAACTATCTTGAGCCTTGATTGTAAATCTATTAAATGAAGGCATAGTAGTTAATAATAATCGTTAACCTCCCCCTCCTATCCTCCCCCTCCAGAGGAGGGGGAGGATAGGAGGGGGTTACCGCTCACCTAAAACAATCTTTAGATGAAGTATAGATTTTCCTCTCATCACTGTCAATTCTACTCTTTCTCCTGGTTTGTATTTTCTAATTAAGATATTTAAAGGATGGTCTTGATCGATTTTATCATTGTTTATCTTCAAAACTATATCTCCCTCTTTTAAACCTGCCTTTTGGGCTGGTGAATAAGGAAAAACGCCAGGCAAATTATTTCCACTAACAATCAAAGCGCCATAATCAACTGGCAAATTATACCTCTCCTTAATATTTTCGTTCACTAAAATATATCTTATCCCCAAATATGGAATGACAACCTTTCCTTGATTTACAACTGAATTAATATCATCTCTGACTTGATTAATAGGAATGGCAAAGCCAATATTTTCTGCGCCAGCAGCCATAGCCGTATTAATTCCTATCACTTTACCAGAAAGATCCAAAAGAGGCCCTCCAGAGTTCCCTTTATTAATAGCCGCATCTGTCTGAATAACACCCTGAATCCTCTCCTGAAAACCATCGCCTGAAGCAATAATCGTTCGCGAAAGACCAGAAACCACTCCAACTGAAACAGTATTGCCAAATTCACCTAAAGCATTACCAATGGCAATAACTGTCTGGCCAACAACTAATTTTGAAGAATCACCTAACTCCAAAACTGGCAAATTATTGGCTTTTATCTTTAAAATAGCCACATCATAAGTCGGGTCTCTAAACAAAACCTCAGCTTCATATTTCTTACCATCATTAGTAAGAACAGTATAAGAAGCATCCTCTAAAGCAACCACGTGTTTGTTAGTAACAATTAAACCATCCTTAGAAACAATAAAACCACTACCACCACCTATTTTTTCTTTTCTCTTGCCTTTTTCTTTGTATTGAGGAATTTGAATATTGAAAAATGGCTTAAGCTCTTCAGGAATCATTCCTTCAAAAGGATTAACATATTCCTTTTCTAAAATAGCCACATCTTTACTAATAATAATACTCACTACTGAAGGAGAGGCCTTTTTAACAACTTCAATAATGGCTCTCTCGTAAGGAATATAATTAATTTTTTCTTGATATTCTTCTTTAGGTTCAGGAGTCTTTTTTTTCTCTGGCTTCAAAATTTCTTCAGTTGTCTTTTTCTCCGGTTGATTAAGTTTATTAGGAACTTCTTTATGGAAAAAACTGTTTATCTTTTCTAAAAGATTCTCTAAGCCGGAACTAAGGCTACCTAATTCTTCTTTGATTTTTAGCTGGCTAAAAGAAGGATGACTTAAATCTGCCTTGCTTGAAACAGGCAAAGATAAAATCACCCCCAAAAAAACCCCCAAAAGAAAAATACCTATTATTTGGTAAGAAGAAAAAGTATGATCCTTCTTCATTTTTTAACAATAAGGTAAAAGGCCTAAAAATCTAGCTCTTTTTATTGCTTGGGCTAAACGGCGCTGATGAAAAGCACAAACACCAGTTTTTTTTGGTGGATAAATTTTTTGATTTGAAGAAATAAACCTTTTTAAAAGGTCAACGTCTTTATAATCAATCTCTTTTAAATTTTTTGAGCAAAACAAACACTGACGCATTTTTTTAAATTTAAAATGGCATTTCTTTATCTTCTTCCTCTAAATTTATATCTTCTATTTTAGCAATCTCTTCAGGAATCTCTTCTGTTGGCGAACTTTTATCTGGCAAACTGCTTTCTGGTTCAACTCCGCTTTCTAAAGAAGAATATTTTGGTCCCATTTGGAAACTCTGAGCAATAATTTCAGTTCTTGTTCTCTTTTGACCATTCTGGTCATCCCAAGAACGAGTTTGAATCCTACCTTCAATTAAAACTAATTTGCCCTTAGCTAAATACTGACCGGCTATCTGAGCTAATTTCCCAAAAGTGACAATATTATGAAACTCGGTCGAACGCTGTTTCTGACCATTCTTATCCAACCAAATTCTGTTGGTAGCCACTCCAAAAGTAGCCACCGTTATGCCAGAAGGGGTTGTTCTTACCTCTGGATCTCTAGTTAAATTGCCTAAAATGAAAACTTTATTTAAATTCATAATTATTTTAAAACTTCTTCTAATTTTTTCTCTAATTCCTCCTCATTAATTTCAGCCGCTTCCTTTTTTCCTCGCCTCTTCAGCCAGTTTTCTTTACTTTCTTTATCTCTCTGCCAATATTTTTTGTTTCGAGAAATCAACAAATAACGCAAAATGTTAGAATTTTTTTTAATTTCCTGAGAAAATTTTTCTATCTCTTTCCTGGGATAATCAAAGAGAAGATAGCCAAAATAAGCAAAATTATTTTTTTTAATCGGGTAAGCAAGTTTAATCTTTTTGGGCCAACTATCTTCTATAACTATGCCACCGGCTGAATCAATTGAATCCTTTAAATTGCTAATTGTTTCAGTAATCAAAGAGTCGCTTAAATCATTAGCCAACAAAAAAGAAAGTTCGTAGAAACCAACTTCCCCTTCATTCTTTTCTTCTCTAAGGATTTCTTTCTCGCCTATTTTCTTTTGGCTCTCGTCTTTTTTCGCTTGAAGAATGGTTGTCTCCATAATCTTAAATAAATTTTAATTCTTTTTTTCTTCTTGTCAAATTAGTCAATAAAAAAAGCACCACTTCTGTAGAGAGTTGGTCCTTAAAAATCAAACTCTCCACGAAGAAAATGGTGCTAGGAACAAATAACAAAACTATTCCTCTTTTATATCTTGGCGAATGCCCTCTATAATCTCCTTGACATAATCCTTACCAGCCAAACCAAAAGCCAAGCCACCAGCCAAAGCAATCATCACTACTACTCCGCCAATTATAATATTAATCAAATTTGAAGCAATTTTTAATTGATAGAGGGCAGAAAGACAACCAAAAATAACAACAATCCACCAAGTAATATTGCCAACCAAACCAGCTTCCTTCAAATTGGCTGCCCAACTTGAATGCCTAACCAATTCCTTCATAAATCTGGCAAAAAGGAAAGTAATAACTAAAATTATCACCGCTACCAACAAATTCGGCAAGTAAAGCAAAACCTCGTTCAAGAAATCGGAAACAGCATCAAGATGAAGAATATTAGCGGCCGCCAAGAGAAAAGCAATAATCAAAATCCAATAAACAATCTCGCCAAGCAACTTGCCTGTCTTCAAAGAAAGTTTAGCTCGAGAGAGAACTTTAGAAAAACCGACGCTTTCTAGAAGAGCATCTATCCTCAAAGCATCAACGATTTTTTCAACCAAAAGCTTCAAACCGCGAGCAACAATAAAACCAATAATAATAACTATCAAAGCAGCAATAATTTCTGGCAAAAAACCAATTGTTTTGTCCCAAACAAGTTGCAAAGAAGAAGACAACGCTGTTGTCCAGTCTTGTACTCCATTCATAATTTTTTGTTATTTTTCAATTATTTTAGTTTCAGTTCGACCTTGAAAATAAATTTTAAAAAATAAATTCAATCTACTTAGTTATAATTTTAACTAAAAAAAAGAAAAAAACAAGAAAAAATGTGGAAAACTTTTCTTTTTTGACTTTGAAAAATAATTTTTTTTCAATATAATTAATAATTAAAATTAAAGAATTGCTGAAGGTAATTATCTTAAAGCCGGTAGAATTTGTTATCTAATATTATGAATCAGAAAAAAAAGCTTACCCCACACCACTTTTGTTACAAAAGTACAGGGTTTACCCTTCTTGAATTACTTATTGTCATTGCCATTTTAGCCATCCTTTCAGCTACTCTCCTTTTTTTAGCAAATCCTGCTGAGATTTTTAAAAAAACCAGGGACACCAAAAGAGTCTCTGATTTAAAAGAAATGAGCAA
>CALGBJ010000104.1 GCA_937877385.1 uncultured bacterium | reverse complement strand
CAAATCTCAAATCCAATTAAATCTTAAAATCCTAAATTCTAAATTCGAAATTCTAAACGAAATCCTAAATCCCAAATTCCAAATCCCAAACGTTTAGAATTTGTGATTTAGAATTTAGAATTTTGTTTAGGATTTAGGATTTCGGATTTAGAATTTGAAAGTTAAGATTTGAGATTTAAGATTTGGATTTGAGATTTGAGTTTTGACATTTGAGATTGAATTCTTGAGAATTATTGATTCTTAATTGTCACTAATTCGCCTTCTTTCAAATCATAATTTCCATTAATAATAATTTCTTCTCCTTCAGATAATCCTTCCAAAACTTTTAACCTATTTTCATCAACAACTTCGGTTTTCACATTTCTTATCTTAACTCTTGAGTTATCTACAACATAAACTTTTTCAACTTCTCCGTCTTTAAAGACTGCTGACTTAGGAATTACTAAGACATTTTTTTCTCTCTTGGTAACAATTTTCACCTCAGCCACCATTCCGGCTTTAATTTTTCCATTAGGATTCTCTAATTGAATTTTAACAGGAAATTTTTTACTTACTGGGTCAGCCACTGGACTAACATAATAAACTTTTCCAATAAATTTCTCGTTAGGATAAGCAGTCAGGGTAACTTCTGCTTCTTGGCCAACGAAAACTTTGCCAATATCAAATTCAGTTAAAGCAACTTTAATTTTTATCTTTCTTGTATTCACAATTTCGGCTACTGGGCTGCCAGCCATTGCCGTTTCTCCTACTTCAATATACTTTTGACTGACTATACCCGAGATAGGTGCTTTAACTATCGTATTATCCAATTGAGCTTTGATAGAATCTAATTGTCCTTGAGCGGCAGCAATTTGTAGTTTTGCCCGTTTTTTAACACTAGCTAAGTTTGCTTCAGCTGATTCAAGTTGTTTCTTTGCACTCTTGTAAGCTGATTGAGCTGCATCATTTCCGGTGGTTTTTCTTAATTTGGCATTAATAATAGCTTGCCTTGAATTGGTCACAGCAGTAATAGAAGACTCAACACTAACTCGCGCTGTATCAATTGCGGTTTTTTCTGAAGGCAAAGCCGCAGGTTTCCGATCTAAATCAGCTCTAATTTCAGTCAATAAATCTTTTATGGCTTGCAAAGCCGGCAATATATCAATAAGTATTTGGTCAATTTTTTCTTGAGAGAAATTAGCTTCGGCCTCTTCGATTTGACCCTTAACCCCTCCATTTAAAGGAATAATAAATTGTGAATTCCATCGACCGGCATTTGATTTTCCCAAAAGTAACCGAATTGCTTGGGCTTTTTTTTCAGCTATGCGAGTAGAATCCTGACTCCTATCTGTAAAATATTTATATTGAAGTTTGGTTGCCGTGACTATAGCATTAGTCCCTGTTAAAACTGCATTGCGAGCAATATTTAGAGCATTGACATAAGCATCGTTTATCGCTTGTTCGCTGGTAATATTAGTATTCTCTAAAGATTTTTTTGCGTTAGCCAAAGCCACTTTGGCTGCTTCGACAGCTACTTCAGCCGCCTTTATATCTTGCTTCACTGAAGCCTGAGTATTGATTAAATTGGTTAGCGCATTATTGTAAGCCGTTTGCAAAGTTTGATCGCGCTCCAACTGAATAATAGTTTGTCCAGCCTCAACCCAATCTCCCTCTTTAAAATAAATAGCCACAACTTTAGCTGTCATCTTGGGACTGACCTTAGCTTTGTTTAACGGTTCGGTCACTCCAGAGGCCGAGATACTCTGGGTAACAGTTTCCAAAGATACTTTTTTAGTTTGGACAATAATTGCTCCTTCATTAAGCCCAGAATTAATATCGACAAGAGAAGAGGTTTTTAATCTATCGGTCGATAAAAAATTACCGCCTCCTGCCGCAAATAACAAACCGGCTCCAAT
>CALGBJ010000103.1 GCA_937877385.1 uncultured bacterium | reverse complement strand
TAAAGAAAATCCTAAATTCTAAATTCGAAATTCTAAACAAAATTCTAAATTCTAATGTTCCAAATTCTAAACGTTTGGGATTTAGGATTTGAGATTTGTAATTTCGTTTAGGATTTAGGATTTCGGATTTAGAATTTTTTAATATTTAACTCGTTAATAAACAATAAAACAATAAATATCAACAAATATCAATAAGTATCAATAAATATCAATAAAAGTATTTTGACTTTTTAAAATAAAAAAAATAAAATATACAATTATGGAAAAGGATTATTACAAAATTTTGGGAGTGCCTGAAGACGCCTCAGAAGAAGAAATAAAAAGAGCTTTTAGAAAATTAGCCCATAAATATCATCCTGATCGTGGTGGTGACGAAAAAAAATTCAAAGAAATAAATGAGGCCTATCAGGTGCTTTCTAACAAAGAAAAAAGAAAACAATATGACTTTGCCAGGAAAAGTGGCTTTGATTTTGGTGATTTTTCTCAAGCAAAAAGTTGGCCCTTTGGCTTTTCGGATTGGCATCGTCAGCAGGGAGAAACTTTTTCTGACTTCTCTTTTATTAATGAAGATTTAGAGGAAATTTTAGAAAATTTCTTTGCTAATTTTGGCTTTGCCAGAAAAAAGAGAAATGTTCGTCATGGTTCAGATATTAATCTAAAAATAGATTTAACTTTAGCCGAAGTTGCTTCAGGAACTAAAAAAGTAATTGAATACCAAAGATTAAAACCTTGTCCTTACTGTCAAGGCAAGGGTTATCAAGGAAAGGCAGAGTACATTAGATGCTCTTTTTGTCAAGGAGAAGGAAAAATCAGAGAAACCCGTTCAACTTTCTTTGGTAATTTTTCTCGAATAAGTACTTGTCCGAAATGTGACGGTTTAGGAAAAATTTTGAAAAATCCTTGTTCTAATTGTCAAGGTAGGGGAGTAGTTTTAGGACAAGAAAGATTGGAAGTAAAAATTGAACCAGGGGTTAGTGATGGTCAAATAATAAAAATCTCTGGCAAAGGAAATGCTGGTGAAAGAGAAGCAAGCCCAGGAGATCTTTATCTACTAATTAATGTCCTCAAAGACAAACGCTTTATTAGAAATGGCGATGATTTGATTATGCCCTTAAAATTAAATATCGTTCAGGCCTGTTTAGGGGGAAAAGTGAGAATTAAAACAATTCAAGGAAAAACTCTTGAAGTTAATATACCTCAAGGTGTTTCCTTTGGTTCTTTGTTAAAAATTAAAAATTATGGTTTGCCAAAATTTGGCAGAAGAAAAGAAAAAGGAGATTTAATTTTGAAAATTGAAATAGAAATTCCCAAGAAGCTTTCCAAAAAGGCAAAAAATCTTTTAAAAGAATTATCTAAAGAAATATAGATGTTTTTCTCAAGAAAACAATTAAGGTCTCATCAGCCAGATTTAATTTTTATCTTTTTATCTTTTTTACTTGTCTCATTCGGTTTAATAATGCTTTTTTCTGCTTCTTCTCCTTTGGCTAAACTAGAGTTTGACGATAGTTGTTTTTTTATTAAAAGACAGATTCTCTACGGTCTAATTCCCGGATTAATTGGCTTTTTTGTCGCTTATTTCTTTTACTATCGAAAATTTCTTAAAATTTCTTTACCTCTTTTCATTTTAGGACTTATTAGTTTACTCTTAATTTTTACTCCTCTCGGTTTAACAATTAATGGCGCCAGAAGATGGCTAAATTTAGGTGGTTTTATTTTTCAGCCGTCAGAAATTGCTCGCCTTTTTTTCATTATTTATCTGGCTAGTTGGTTAGAAAAAGAAGAGAGAAGAAAATCCCTTGCTTCCTTCTTTTCTTTTCTTTTTATTTGTGGCCTTTTTATTCTTTTAATCATTAAACAACCCTCTACCAGTATGTCAATACTTTTTCTCCTCACCGCTCTTATTCTTTATTGGGTTAGTGGCGGAAAAAATTTTTATTTTTTTTCATCTATTACTCTTTTTGCTTTTATTTTTTTAATTGTAATCATTTCTACCCCTTATCGCTTCACTAGAATTAAGGCCTTCCTTAACCCTCAAATAGATCCCTTGGGTATTAACTACCAAACAAATCAAAATCTAACTGCTTTAGGTTCAGGAGGAATTTTTGGCAAGGGGTTCTTTCATTCTTCTCTTAAAGAAAAATTAATTCCTGAAGTAATAACTGACTCAATTTTTGCTGTCATAGGTGAAGAGTTTGGCTTTCTTGGTTCAGTCGTTTTTATTATTTTCTTTCTACTCTTTGTTTTTAGAGGTTTTAAAATTGGCTTAGCCGCTCCTGATGATTTTGCTAAATTATTAGTAATTGGCTTGATTTCTTCAATTGCTTTAGAATTTTTTATTAATTTAGCAGCAGTCAGTTCAATTATTCCTTTCACTGGTCTACCCTTACCATTTGTTAGTAAGGGAGGAACATCGTTGACTACTCTCTTGTTTTCTTTAGGAATTATTGCTAATATCTCAAGGTATACTAGAAAAAATGAAAAATAAGTCGCTTTACTTAATTTTATTTTTCTTAGCTTTATTCTCTTTGGTTACTTTATTAAGTATTTCCCTCGCTTACCATAATCTTTCTTTTTTCTTAAAGCAACTAATTTGGTATATTTTAAGTTTTTCTTTGATGATTTCACTTATTAAATTTTTTAATTACAAATATCTAAAAAATAACCGTTTTTTTATTTTTGCTTTCTATCTTTTCTCAATTCTTCTTTTAATTTTAGTTCTTTGTCAATCTCAACAAATTCACGGCGTCAAGGCCTGGTTTAGATTTGGCAATTTTAGTTTTCAACCTTCAGAAATTGCTAAATTTTCTCTTATTTTAATTTTGGCTAAATATTTTTCTTCTCGCCATATAGAAATTTGGCGAAAAAGACATCTAATTTTTTCAGGCATCTATTTTTTGATACCTCTCTCTTTGATAATAGCTGAACCAGATTTAGGTAATGCTTCAATTTTATTTTTTATTTGGTTTGCTATAATTTTAGCCAGCGGCATCAAAACTAAAGATTTTCTGATTTTATTACTTATCTTTATTGTTGCTTCAATTTTTGCCTGGTCTTTTATTCTTAAAGATTATCAAAAAGAGAGAATTACTAATTTTCTTAGACCAAGCGAAAACATCTTAACTATAAATTATCAAATAAATCAAGCAAAAATAGCCATTGGCGAGGGAGGATTTTTTGGTCAAGGGCTTAAAGGAGGAATTCAGACGAATTATCATTTCTTACCTCAAGCCCATTCAGATTTCATTTTTGCTGTTTTTGTCGAAAAATGGGGAGTAATAGGTGTCTTCTTTCTCTTTTCTCTTTATCTTTTCTTGTTTTGGTATCTTCAAAGCAAGGCATTTTCTTTGTCCTTATCAAGTAACTTTGAGAAACTTTTTATTTTTGGTTTCTCGGCAATGCTTCTCGGCCAAATCATTGTTCATCTTGGTGGAAATTTAGGACTTTTACCAGTTACCGGAATAAACCTACCCTTTCTTAGTTATGGTGGGTCAAACTTATTGATTAATTTTGCTATTCTAGGTATCATTAGCAAAATGTAATTTACTATGAAAATGAGGAATTTATTTTTTATTTTCTTGATTATTCTAGTTATTTTTCTTTTTCTCTTTTCTTTTTTATTTTATCAATTCAATAATCCTAAAGAAAAAAATGGCTTTTCAGAAATAAGCTTCAAAGTTGAGAAAGGCCAAGGATTTCGAGAGATTGCTAGAAATTTAGAAAAAAATGGGCTAATCAAATCGGCCAAAACATTTGAGATTTATCTGTTTCTCAAAGGCTGGTTAGGGAAGTTAAAACCGGGCAATTATTATCTTTCTCCCTCTTTTCCCCTTAAAAAAATAGCTGAAAGAATTGTTAAAGGCCCTCTTTTAGAAGAAGTAGAAATAACTATTCCTGAAGGAAAAACAATTTATTGGCTTGATAATCTTTTAAGTGAAAAAGGAGTAATAAAAAAAGGAGAATTAATCAACTTCCAGCCAAGTCCGTCACAAATAAACAGCTATCCATTTTTAGCCCAAAAACCAAAAAAAGAAAATTTAGAAGGCTTTCTTTTTCCTGATACTTATCGCTTTCCTCTTTTAGTTTCTGAGAATAATATTGAAGTAGTAGTTAATAAATTATTGGAAAACTTTTCTTCCCATCTTAATTCAACTCTTTTAGAAGATATTGAAAAATCAGGAAGAAACTTGTATGAAGTTCTTATCTTGGCTTCTCTTTTAGAAAAAGAAATTTTCTTCTCTGAAGAGAAACCCAAAACAGCTGATATTCTTTTAAGAAGATTAAAAAGAAAAATGCCTTTGCAAGTAGATGCTTCAGTTGTTTATGCTAAAATGAAAAAATACAATCTTTCTTGGCTTGAAGCTGCTGATTTACAAGAAAAGGATTATCAGATAGACTCTCCTTATAATACCTATCTTTTCTTAGGTTTACCACCAACACCTATTTGTAATCCGGGTTTAGATTCTATCAAAGCAGCGGTTTATCCAGAGAAAAATAACTATTGGTATTATTTAACTGATAAAAAAACAAAAAAAGCAATTTTTTCCCGAACTTTTCTTGAACACAAGAAAGCTAAAAAGATTTATTTAAAATAGTCTTTCTGTAAAAGTAAGATACATATTAAATAAAAAAAGTATCTCCCCCTCCTTACTCCTCCCCTTCCAGAGGAGGGGGAGGAAATAGGAGGGTATTCCTCTTTTGGAGAGGAAAGAAATACAACAACTTTTTTCTCCCCCCCCCTTCCCTTTGGGAAGGGGGGAGAGTAAGAGGGGGGATGGGAAATAAAAGAAAGACTCCTTCTTGCTAAAAAATAAAAGAAAAGATATAATCTTTTAAAGAATGTTTGAAGTAACAACAATTGGTTCAGCCACTTTTGACATTTTCCTAAAAAACTTCAGCTGTCGGACTCTAAAAGAATCTTCTTTTACTACTAAAAAAGGCCTTTGCCTTTCTTTGGGCTCAAAAATATCAGTTGGTGATATTTCTTGGAGTAGTGGCGGCGGAGCAATCAATACAGCCATTAGCTTCGCTAAATTAGGTTTAAAAACAAGTGCTATTTTTTCTTTTGGTAAGGATATTTTCAGTCAAAAAATAAAAGAAGATTTAACTAAAGTTAAGGTTGACTTTTCCTTGGCTTATCTAAAAGAAAATTTTGAACCGCCTATTTCAGTTATTCTCTCTCTGCCTTCAGGAGAAAGAACAATTCTTCACGCCAAAAGAAGACCAAACCTTTCAATTTCTTTTCTAAAAAAATTAAAGACAAAATGGCTTTATTTAGCTCCATTAGCCGGCGAAGGAACTAGTTTAAACGACAGATATCTTTTGGAGAAAATTATTCAAAGAACTAAAGAAAAAAAATTCTTTCTGGCTAGTAACCCAAGTTTGAAAGATTTAGAAATTTATCAAAAAAAGAAAAAATTGCTCAATTTTTTTGACGTTCTTATTCTCAATCAAGAAGAGGCCTCATATTTAACAAAGATTCCTTTTAACAAAGAAAAAGAAATTTTTAGAAAATTAGATAATTTAGTAGAAGGAATTATAGTAATGACTAAAGGCAAAAGGGGAGTTGTTGTCTCTAATGGTTATTACCTCTTCTCAGCTTCAATTTTTCCAAACAAAAAAATTGTTGACCGAACTGGCGCTGGTGATTCTTTTGCCGCTGCTTTCATTGCTGGCTTAATTAAAATTGGTGCAAAAAATAGCCAAGAATTAAAAAGAAAAATAATTGAAAACCCTTCACTTTTAAAAGAACCTATTCGTTTGGCTTCAGCCAATGCTACTTCAGTTGTTGAAAGTATTGGTGCTCATCGAGGAGCTTTAACTTATGAAAAGTTTAAAAAAAATAAAAGATGGCAGAACTTAAAAATTAAAATCAAAAAAATTTCTCATTAAAAATATTCTTTATGGAGAAAAAAATAAGATTACCTTCAGCTTCAGGAAGTTTTTATCCTAATTCTCCAGAAGAAATAATTTCTCTTCTGACAAATTTTTTTCAAAAAGTCAAGGAAGATTATCTTTTTCAAGAAAAAATAAAAGGAATAAAAAAGCAGGAAATCCATGGTATTATTTCTCCTCATGCTGGTTATATTTTTTCTGGTCAAACAGCTGCCTATGCTTTTTTTCTTCTTAAAGAAGTTATCAATAAAAAAAGAAATATTTTTATTTTAGGGCCAAGCCATTATTTGTATTTTGATTTCGTGGCTTTAACCGAAAAAGAATTATGGTCTACTCCTTTGGGAGAAATAAGTATTAATCAATCTATAAATAAAAATCTTTCAGAAAAAAGATATTTTTCTTTTTTTGATAAACCTCACTTACCAGAGCATTCTTTAGAAGTTCAACTTCCTTTCCTTCAATTTATTAGTCCAAAAATAGATTTCCAAATTACTCCTTTGCTTTTTGGAGATTTAAATAAAGAAGAAATTTTTTCAGTGGCCAAAACCTTAAATGAATATCAAAAAAACTCACTCTTTATAATTAGCACTGATTTAAGTCATTATTTACCAATAGAAGAAGCCAAAAGAGAGGATAAGCAAACAATTAAAGCAATTGAACTTTTGAAAATAGAAAAAGAAAAAATTAATGCTTGCGGTTTAATTCCTGTTTTGACTTGTTTAAAAATTTGTCAGTTAAATAACTGGCAACCCAAATTACTTCATTATTCTACCTCTGGAGAGGTAATTGGCGATTACTCTTCGGTTGTCGGCTACGCCAGTTTTCTTTTTTAAAATCAA
>CALGBJ010000102.1 GCA_937877385.1 uncultured bacterium | reverse complement strand
TGCTAATAGCTGAATGAATACCTAAAAATGGCCAAAGAAGAAAACGGCCAAGCCCGCAAACGAGCAATACCAATAATATTTTCTTTTTTTAAAGGGCCCCAATGTCGAGAATCGTAACTAAAGGAACGATTGTCGCCTAAAACAAAATATTCATCATTTTGAAGGGTTAAATCAATATTTCCAGAAGTTCGAATTCCTTGAGGAAGATAGGCAGATTCGTCTAATTTAAACCCTTGGGGATGGTTTTTATTAAAAATTTCTATTTGTCCATTTTTAATAACTATTCTTTCCCCAGGCAAAGCAATAATTCTTTTGATATAATAATCTTTTTTATTAGGCGCTTTAAAAACAACAACCTCTCCTCGCTGGTATTGGTAAATTTTCGGTGTTATCTCATCAACTATCAAATAATTGCCCCCTTCAATATTGGGTTCCATGCTTTCTCCTTTGACCAAAAACGGTTGAAAGAGAAAAGTCCTAATCAAGACAACTATCAAAAAGGAAATCAAAATACTTTCGCCTATTTCTTTAAGCCAGAGAAGTTTTTCTTTCATTTTGCTGATTATAGCTAAAAATTTGACGAATGTCAATTAATGTTCCAATTACAAGTATTTAAGCATCTCTATTTGTCATTTTTTTCTTTTTGGTTAAAATAAAACTTTATGGAAAATAAGAATTTTTTGATTGAAGAAGAAAAACAAATCCTTCATTTTTGGCAAAAGCAAAAGATTTTTGAAAAAAGTTTAGAGCAAAGAAGGGGTAAAAAGAAATTTGTTTTTTACGAAGGACCACCAGGGACAAATGCCAAGCCAGGCATCCATCATGCTTTAAGCAGAATCTATAAAGATGTCATTTGTCGTTTCAAAACAATGACTGGTTTTTTTGTCGAAAGAAAAGCCGGCTGGGACACTCACGGTTTGCCAATAGAGCTTCAAGCTGAAAAAGAACTCGGCTTTCAAAGCAAAAAGGATATTCTTAATTTTGGTATAGAAAAATTCAATCAAAAATGCCGGGAGTTGGTTTTTACTTACAAAAAAGATTGGGAAGAAATGACTAAAAAAATCGGTTTCTGGCTTGATTTAGATAATCCTTATATTACTTTAGAAAATAAATACATTGAAAGATTGTGGCAAGTTATTAAAAGAATAAATCAAAAAAAATTACTTTACCGGGAATACAAAATTTCTCCTTATTGCCCAAGATGCCAAACAGTCCTTTCTAG
>CALGBJ010000101.1 GCA_937877385.1 uncultured bacterium | reverse complement strand
GTGTCATTGGTATTTTTTATTGGCAGAAAAAAGAAACTAAACCTTCGCCTCAGTTAACTCCAGTAACCCCAACTTCTTCGCCTCCAACTGAAATTCCTGCTGAACCTTCCATCTTAAACCCAGGAGATGAATTTTATTACAAAGTGTCAATTATTAAGGAAGGTTTTGATCCAACAAAAGGATTTTTTTATGGAGACACTACGATAAATGGTACAAAATTGACTCATGTAAAATTTATTATAGATGATGGTACAAAGTTTTATACAGTTCTACCTCCCGCGGTTAAAGGTAAAACCGACTTAGAACCAAAACTCGAATATGTTGAAAAAGTTGATGTTTTGTTTTTTAAGAAGTATGTTAATTTTCCATATGGACCAAAAGGGATAAAAATAAAAGGCGTGGTTTTATCTTCAACAAACTCTGGGACAATTATAGATGTTGATGAAGTGTTAATGTTTGTTCAATAAAAGATCTTTTTAGCGACCTTTTCAGAAAGGAGAGGAAAAATTATTAAATCTTTGATTAGATTTTAAAAGGTCGGAAAAATATCAACATAAAGTCAATGAATTACAAAATCAAATAGCGCAGTTACAAGGACAACAGGGAACGCAAAAAAATGGAGAAGAACCGATAGATAAATTAGGGACAACTGAGAAGGCAATAGGTTATATCAAGGCTGTTTACGAAAAAGACGAAAAAAGATATTTAGATATTGACTATGTTCAATATTTGACTGGCGACGAAGCGATAAGGGTTATAAGAGAAGATGGAAAATGCCCTCCTGACATTTATCCTGATCCTAGTTATTGTATACCAAATGGATATTATATCCGAAATCAGAATCCTAAAATTAGAACATTTGAAGTTTCAAAGAATGTTGAAATTTTGATGCAGACATATGGCTCTGGGAAATGTCATGTAAGACAGAATGAAAAAGTCAGTTATGAGATATTCAAAAGTTTTTGGGGAAGTAATCCTACTTGTGTTCATTTGAAAGATTTACCGTGCAATGTCGAAGTCAAAAATGGTATAGTCACAAAAATAACCGAGCAGTTCATTCCTTAATCTAACTGCAAGATTATTTTGATTCTTTAAAGTAAGCGTAAGTAGAGTTTATAAAATTCTTTTTGGCGATTTTTCATTTTATTTAAAACTTTTTTGATGTCAAATTTTTTAAAAGCGAGTTTCCTTGATTAAAGTAAGGACTCGCTTTTAATTTTTTATCTTTTATAAATTACTCTGGGCTTAATTTTGAAAGATTGATCTTTTGAGATTTGTTTGGCAAAATAAAAATAATATGCCAAAGGACATTCGGAAGCAAATTAAAGAATTAATTCTTTTACTTTTGTGGCTAACGATTGAATACAAAATAAAAATGAGCAGTTAATTTTTGACAAAATAAAAATTTGTTTTGAAAAGTCAAAAATGAGATTTGAGATAAAATTTATCATTTTACTTCTCTTAATTATTTTAATTAGTGTTGCCATTATTGGTAAAAATTATTATTTTGAAAACTTCAAGAACTTACTTAGCAAAGAAATTATTATATCTTCCAATCAGTTTTTTGTCTCAAGTGGAGTAGTGCCCCATCATCTTCTGGCAAAAGAAATTATCCAGAAATTTTTTAAATCTCTTTCTTTAAAAGGAAAGCCAAAGACAATTGTTTTATTAAGCCCTGATCATTTTAATAGTAAAGTATTATGTAAAAAAACTTCTTTTATCGCTCTCAATTTTCAGACTAAAAATTTCAAAAACCTCAAAGTTGATGAATTTCTTTTAAAAAGTTTAGCTGAGAAAAATGATTTTTGTTTTAGTAATTCTTCAATTGAAAGAGATCATGGTATTATAAATTTGCTTCCTTATATTAAAAATTACTTTCCTGAAGCAAAAATTTTACCAATTTTAGTTCCTTCGGATATTTCCAGAAAGCAAATGGATTTTTTTATTAAAGACCTAAACTCTCAATCTTTTTCTTCCATTTTTATTATTGCCAGTGTTGATTTTTCTCATTATCTTCCAAAAATTGCGGCTCAATTTCATGACAAAAAAAGTATCAGAGTTTTATTAAATTTTGAAAAAGAAAACTTTGAAAATATAGAGGTTGATTGTTGGCAGTGTTTGTATGGAGCAAGATTATTTGCTAAATTACAAAACAAAGAAAAACCTGAAATTATTGCTTACAAAAACTCATCTGATTTTTTAAAAAATCCTAATATAGATGAAACTACTTCTTATTTTGGTGTTATTTTTGAAAAAGGAAACAAGAAGAATTACAAAAATTCAGGATCTCAAAAGGTAAAGACCTTGCTTTTTGTAGGAGATATTATGCTTGATCGTGGGATAGAAAATTTAATGGAAAAAAATAGCATTTACTATCCTTTTGAAAAAATTCACCAATTTTTAAGAGGAATTGATTTAGTAATTGGAAATTTGGAGGGACCAATTGTGAAAAATCCGCCGGATTTTGATAAAACTTCTTTAAAATTTGCTTTTTCTTCAGAAGTTACAAAAGTTCTTTCTTTTTCAAATTTTAATTTAGTATCTTTAGCAAACAATCATACCTTTGATACAGGAGAAACTGGTTTTAAAGAAACTAAAGAATTTTTAAAACAATCTCATATTAATTTTGTTGGTCATCCTATAAGATGTGACAAAGATTTTTTATTTAAAAAAGAAAATATTATCATTCTCGCTTTTAATAAAACTTTTCCTTTTAACTGCTCTGAAGAAAAAATTGCCGAAATCGTAAAGAAAATAAGAAAATTAAATCCAAAAAAATTTTTGATTGTCATTTTTCATTGGGGGGAAGAATATCAACCGAAAAGTTCAATTTTTCAACAAAAATTAGCCCATAAAGTTATTGAAGCCGGAGCCGATTTAATCATTGGCTCTCATTCTCATGTAGTTCAAGAAATAGAAGAGTATCAAAGAAAATTAATTTTTTATTCTTTAGGAAATTTTGTTTTTGATCAGTATTTTTCAAAAGAAACCCAAGAAAGTTTAGCCCTAGGAGTAGAAATTTATCCTCAAAAAGTTATTTATCGGCTTTTTCCAATTCAAAGTAAACTTGGCCAACCTTTTTTAATGAACCAAAAAGATTCTCAAAAATTTCTTAAAAAATTAGCCCAAGAAAGTTTTCCCCAAAAATTATTTGATGAAATAAAAAATGGAAGTATAATAAGAAACAAAGATTAAAAAGATAAAGCTTATAAAAACTATGGAAACAGAAAAACAATTTTCTTCTAATTCCCAAAAATCTAAATTATTTCTGTCTCTTATACACATCTCCGAGCCCACGAGACCTCTCTACATCTCGTATGCCGTCTTCTGCTTGAA
>CALGBJ010000100.1 GCA_937877385.1 uncultured bacterium | reverse complement strand
GAATACTCATATTCTTCAATTACTTCACCTGAACCTCCTCTCTTCTTTTCAATTTTTTTAATGACATCTCTAACTTTTTGAGTGTCTGGCGGAAAAAAACAATTAATTTTTAAAAAGTTCTTTTCCAAGCCATTTAAAATCCTTTTAACTCTTTCAATTCCTTTGATGGCTACTTTTTTCTTGGCAAGCAACTCTTTTATTTCTTTCTCAGTTTTATCAACTCTTTTTGGCAAAACAAAAAAATAAGGAGAAAAATCAATTAAGGTTTTCACCAGTTTTCCTTTTTCATCTCTTCCAAACAAACGGGCTTTTGTTTTTCCCGAGGCATCAATAATATAATCTAAATCCAAAAGAAAAAACCTCATATTTTTATTTTAGCAAGAAAAAAATAAAATGAAAGATTTATAAGTGTTATTCTTAAAAATTATATGCAAGGCAATAAAAAGCACAATTTTTTTCTCCATTGCTATCATATAAAAAAAGAGACCTCTTTTAAAGAGATCTCTATCTCTAATAATTTTAAAGATTGTGTATTTGCTAATCATCATCTACAGGATATATCCTTCCCTTAGAATCTATTTTATATGTATCAAATGTAGTCCCTGGACACCAACAAGAATATACTTTGGGCCATTTTGGTTCTTTTTTTCTTTCCTCTAATCTCCTTTTTAATTCACGTTCATGTTCTTCTATTTCCCTATCTAATTTTTCTAATGGGTCTATTTTTTCGGTGCTATTATCTTCTTTTTCCTCTACCCTTACTATTATTTTGCTTGCAATCATTATTTCTAATACTATTAAAGCCACTAGTGAAAAGAATAAAAATAGATCTTTCATTTTCTTTCTCACCTCCTTTTTTAAGATTTCTATATTTTATAGTATCACCCTAAAGATGCTTGTCAAGAAAATAGAAGAAACATCAAAAAGATGTTTAAAAATCTACCAAGATTTAAAAAATATTCTCACATTCTTAAGAATGTGAGAATATGAAACTCAATCTTTAAATCCAAATCAACTAAAAAAATTCATTGAAATTTTAAGATAATAATTCAATAAAATCTAAATCTTTTACTTTCTTATATAATTTTTTATCAGCAGTGATAAACTTACAGCCAAAATTTCGAGCCAAAAGAACATAAGCTGCATCATAAGCAGTAATTTCTCTTTCTTTAGCAAGAATTGCTACTCTGACCATATCACTAAAGTTTAAAGAAATAACTTCTATTTTAAAATTTTCTAATGATTCAAGAACCGAGATAATTTCCTTTTCTGTAAAATTTTTATATAAAAGAAGGTTAGCAATCTCATAAACTAAAATATGAGGAACAATTATAATTTCCTTTCGCTTTAGATGTAAATCGCGGTAATACAAAGCAGAAGAGCTTTCCGGCTCTTCTAAAAACCATTTAGCAATAACTGAAGCATCTAAAACTATCATCGAGAATATCTCTTTTCTCTAAAATGCCGAATAATTTGAGTAGAGGTTTTTTCTTTGTTTTTCAATTTATGTTTTTTTCTCAATTCATCCATCACGCGAATTGCCTCTTTTTTCTTTTTTAAATCCCAGTCTTCAATCATTAACCTCTGAGTTTTTACAACAGTTTTGTTTGTCATACAATTTTATTATATTCTTCATTAAAATTAATGTCAAACCTATGCAGGTTTTTTATCAATTTTGGTAATGAATTTTTTAGAAATTTATTGAAATCTAAAAAAATCCCAAATTTTCCCGCGATCGCGTCTAAATTTGGAAAATTGTTTTTTGTTTATTTTATTTGAAATTTTAAAATTTCAATTTTAAAAATTATTTAAAAATTAAAAATTTCTATGAATTTACAAATAAAAGCGATCGCTTTTATTTTTGGAATTACTGAATTAATTCAGTAATTTATTCAGTAATTAATTCAGTAATTTTTTCTTTAATTTATATTCATTGCAGTACAAGTAAATTTTTATCGTAATGCTATTTGTAATTTTGTTTAGAATCCAAAATGAAATCATTATCTTTTAAAAATTAAAGAAATTAAAAAGAAAAATGTAGAAATGATAATAATCAAAGGACCAACGGAAAAGTGAACAATTTTAAAAAGTAAAGTTCCTAAAAGAGCAGAAGAGACACCAAAAAGATGTTTAAAAATCTACCAGGATTTAAAAAAATATTCTAACATTCTACAGAATGTTAGAATATTTGTAGTCGCGGATATTTTCTTTTTTTAATCTGAAAAAGTTCTTTAAAGTTAGAACCTTTAAAATAAAATTAGAAAAAGTAAAGAGAGAAATTTCTTTTTTTTAATTTCTTAATAATTGTGGCTTGATTTAATGATTCTTTTGTTAGTTTATTTGTTATTGAAAATTTTCTACTTTATCCTTCTCTAATAATTTTTTCAAATTCTTCTTTTTCAATAATTTCTTTTTCCAAAAGGGTTTCGGCAAGTTTGTCTAGAATCTTCCTTTTCTTTTTTAAGATTGCCTCGGCTTTTTTGTAGGCCTTATGAATAAATTTTCTAACTTCCTCATCAACTTCATTGGCTAATTCTTCTGAGTAATCTTTAGCCGTAACAATCTCTCTGCCCAAAAAGACCGCTTCTTCACCGCCAGCCAAATTAAGAGGGCCAATTTTTTCACTCATCCCATATTTAGTAACCAAAGCCCGAGCAATATCAGTGGCTTTCTTCAAGTCATCAGAAGCGCCAGTAGTGATATCGCCGAAAACTATTTTCTCAGCCAAATAGCCGCCTAAAAGAACTGCCATATCTCCTAAAAATTGACTTTTAGTTTTAAAATGCCTATCTTCCTCTGGTAATCTCAAGGTGTAACCAGCCGCCTGACCGCGAGCAATAATAGAAATTTTTTGAACTTTTTCAGCTGAAGGAATGAAAGCAGATACCAAGGCATGGCCGGCCTCATGATAAGCAGCAATTTTTTTCTCTTCAGGAATTAAAAGATAACTTTTCCTTTCTGGACCTAAAATAACTTTTTCTATTGAATCTAAAAACTCTTGCTGGCTAACTACTTTTTTGTTCTTTCTGGCAGCCAAAATGGCTGCTTCGTTAACCAAATTCTCTAAATCAGCCCCAGAAAGACCAGGCGTTCTTTCAGCAACTCTTTTCAAATTAACATCATTAGCCAAAGGCATTTTCCGAGTATGAATTTTTAAAATTTCTTCTCGGCC
>CALGBJ010000099.1 GCA_937877385.1 uncultured bacterium | reverse complement strand
CTAATGACAATACCATCTTTGCCAACTTTTTGCCGGGCAACATCGCTAGGATCAGGATTAAGAATACCACCATCAGCTAAATAATAATCTTTATATTTTATTGGCCGCCAAATACCAGGAAAAGCACTTGAAGCAAAGGGTATTATCAAAGGATCGCCTTTTTCAAAAACAATTTCCTCGTTTCTCTTCAAATCGACGGTAACAATTGAAATGGGAATCTTTGTTTGAGAGATATCTCTAATTCCCTTCTCTTTAATATATTTTTTTAAGACATCCTTAAAAATCGATCTTCTAATTAAGCGGAACCATTTTCTTTTATTGAATTCTCTTTTAATTTCCTGGCTTGGCACTCCCAAAGCCACTAAAAAGCCAACTACTGAAGCAGCCGAACAAGTAACTAAAAAATCTATAGGAATTTTTGCTTCTTTTAAAGCGTCAATCGCTCCTAAATGAGCAAAAGTTTTCGCCCCACCACCACCTAAAGACAAAGCAATTAAAGGTCTCATAGCTTTTTAGAAAAAATATAATCTCGACTCTCTACAAAAGATAAGATACATTTTTGATACCAGCAAAATACCAGAAATCAGTACGATTTAAAAACCCTCCCCCTCCTTAATCCTCCCCCTTCCCAGAGGGAGAGGGAGGAAACTTCCATTTTCTCTCCCCTTCCCAAAGGGAAGGGGAGAGATTAAGAGAGGGGATGGGGAAATAAAAAGAACATTGCTTGCCAAAACGTACTACTTACATTCTCTAAAAAATTTTCTTAAACTGATATAAGCAGTTTTTATATTTTCAACAAGAAATTTTTAATTTGATAACAAATTTTCTTTTTTTCTGAGTGACTAAAAGAGTTTTTAAGCAGAGCTAAATTATTAATTAGAGAAATCAAAAAAAGAGCGTTTTGAGAAAAAGATGCCTCTTTTAATTTTTTCTCTATCTCCTTCAAAAATTCTTGACGAGAAGATTTAAGATATTTCTTGATTTTTTTACTTGGCGAGGAGAAATTGTAAAAAAGAATCCTAATGAAATTCTTTTCTTTTAAAACAAAGGAAAAGTATCTTTCTATTATTTCCTCTAACATTCTCTCTGGTTTTTTCTCTTCTGTTATCTTGCTAATTGTTTCTTTAAATTTAAGAATTGACTCTTCAATTGCTTTTTTGTAAATTTCTTCTTTGTTTTTGAAATGGTAATAAAGAGCTGGCTTAGTTACTCCCAAAGATTTGGCAATTTCGTTCATTGAAACTCCTTCAAATGGTGTTTGGGAAAACATTTCTCTGGCTTTTTCAATTATTTCTTCTTTTTTTAATTTATCTTTTTTCCTCATAAAAATTTTTATTTACCAGTTGGTAAATTAAATAATAAAAAAAGTTTTTCTCTTGTCAAACCAAATTGCCAAATTTATATTTTTTCAACTCATCTTCTGAATCAAGAGAAATAATTTCTTTAGCCAATCGTAAAAAAGCGCGATTAATTGAAGAGTTCGGTTGATAAAGGATTAAGGGCTTGCCAAAACTCGGCGCTTCGGCTGCTAAAACCGACCTAGGAATAATTGTCTGAAAAAGATAATAAGGAAAATAACGCCAAACATTTTTCGCCACTTCTTTAGAGAGCTTTTCTCTTCTGTCATACATTGTCAAAAGCCCGCCTTTAACTTTTATTTTGTGATTAAAATTTTTTTCTAAAAGGCCAATTGTCTCAAATAACTGGCCTAAACCTTCTAAAGAAAGATATTCGCATTGCAAAGGAATAACTATTTCTTGGCTGGCTATTAAACCATTAATCGTCAAAAGAGTCAAACTCGGCGGCAGGTCTATCAGAATATAATCGTAAAGATGAGAAATAACATTAATCGATTTTTTCAATTGGGATTCTCTGTTTTCGGTTTCTATCAGCTCAACTAAAGCGCCAGCTAAATCAGGGTGCGAAGGAATTATTTCTAAGCCAAAAAGAGGAGTTTTTTTAATTGCTTCTTCTGGCTTAAGATTTTCAGCTAATAATTGATAGATGTTTTCTTCTTTTTTTGGTTTAAAACCAAGGGAAGTCGTAGCATTGGCTTGTGGGTCAAAATCAACAACTAAAGTATATCTACCTAAAGCCGCCAGAGAAGCTGCCAAATTAATAACTGTCGTTGTTTTACCAACTCCACCTTTTTGATTAAAGACAGAAATAACTCTTGCCATTTTAAAGAAATTATAGTTAAAAATAAGTCCTTAGCAAGAATTCATATAGGAAGTTGGTTTCCCTCCCCCACCTATATCCTCCCCTCCGACATAAGTCGGAGGAGGGGGAGGA
>CALGBJ010000098.1 GCA_937877385.1 uncultured bacterium | reverse complement strand
TTAGTCTCTTGACTGTCGGACTTTAAGGTGATATATTCAAGGTAGAAAATATAAATAAAGGAGGTGAGGAAGATGAATGAGAGAAAAGAAGAGATTTTACATCTCTTAGAGAGACTGGACAGACTCCTTTCTCGGAAATTCATGATAGGTCTAGGTTTAACGGGAAACAGCAAGAAAGAAAAGGAAATTGTTAAGATAAGAGAAATTCCTGGTTTGATTATCGATCAAGGAGGTTTTAAGAGGATTCTTTTAAGAAAGATAGAGCCGGCAGAGAGAATAGAAAAGAGGTTCCGGGAGAACCTAAGAGAGATAAGAGGTTTGAAAAAGGAAATCGTGGAAAGATTTTCTTCTCAGGAGATAGTTGAGGAACTAAAATCTAGAAATCGGCTATTGGTTTCCGAGCTTGTTATGGCTTCAGAGATTGAGAAAATTGCCCCTGAAGTGAAGAGGATGTTAAAACTTCTTGTTAAAGAAGAGTCTCTCAAGGGACTTTTAGTAAAAGTCAGAGAAGAATTTAAAAAAGAAGTTTAAAAAGGAGGAGAAAATGGTAGTAGACATTTCTAATTGGAATGGATGATGGCCCTCGACAAAAAAAGAAAGTCGAGGGTTTTTTATTTTGGTTTTTGCCAACTCGCCCATTGGCATTGAGGATAGCGAGAGCAACCATAAAAAATTCTACCTTTTTTTGTTCTTTTAATAATTACCCAACCTTCTTGGCATTGAGGACATTTCATTTTTGGTTCTAAAAATTCTTCTTCTTTGATATTTTCTTTGTAAGAGCATTTAGGAAAATTGGAGCAGGCAAGAAATTTGCCAAATTTAGAAAAGCGAATAACTAAATTTGAACCGCAAAGAGGGCACTTTTTCTCGGTTTTAATAATTGAGAGTTCTTCTTTAGAGAGATTTTTTTCTTTTTCAGCTAAGTTTTTGGCAAAGGGCAGCCAGAAGCTTCTTAAAACATCAGAATAAGATAATTTGCCTTGGGCGATTTTATCTAAATCGTCTTCCATTTTAGCCGTGAATTGATAGTCAACTATTTCAGGAAAATGCTTGCTTAAAATGTCGCTAACTAAAATTCCAATTTCGTTTGGATAAAAATTAAACTTACTATCTCTTTTGACATAACCCCTTTCTTGGAGAACTGAAATAATTGGTGCGTAAGTAGAAGGCCGGCCAATGCCGTAACTTTCTAGGGTTTTAACTAAGCTGGCGTCGTTATATCTGCTTGGCGGCTGAGTGCTGTGCTTGCTAAAAATAATTTCTTTAGGAGTAATTTCTTCTCCTTTTTTAAGTTCTGGCAAAGCAAATTCATCTATTTTTTGTGGCCAGATTTTAAGAAAACCGTCAAAAAGAATTCTGCTACCAGAAGCTTTGAAAAGATATTTATCCTTTCCAGCTTCTACTTCAAAAAGAAGATTGATCTTTTTAATTTTAGCTTCTTTCATTTGGCTAGCGACAAATCTTCGCCAGATTAAGTCGTATAATTTGTATTCATCTTTATCTAAATAATTTTTAATTTTTTCTGGAGTTAAGTTTATTTCTGTTGGCCTAATGGCTTCGTGGGCTTCTTGAGTAAGTTTTTCTTTGCTCTTAAACTTTCTGCCTCCTTCGACTGAATAATTCTTGCCGAAATTTCCTTCAATAAACAGTTGGCATTCCTTTAAAGCTAAAGGAGAGATATTTAAAGAGTCAGTTCTCATATAAGTAATCAATCCTTGTCTGCCTTTAGCTAAATTTTTTCCTTCATAGAGGTGTTGAGCGATAAGCATTGTTTTTTTTGAAGAGAAACGAAGTTCTCTCCAGGCCTCTTGTTGGAGGGTGCTGGTTTTAAAAGGCGGCAAAGGATTTTTAGTAATTTCTTTTTCTTCTATTTGAGAAACAAAAAAAGGTTTTTCTTTGAGAAGATTGACAATTTCTTTTGCCTTTTTTTCAGTATTAAGAAAGAATTTTTCCAATTTCTTGCCGTTTTTGGCAAAAAGGATCGCTTTAAATTCTTTTTTCTCTTTTTCTAAAAGGGCTTCAATTGTCCAATAGTCCCTTGGTTTGAATTCTTTAATTTCTTTTTCTCTTTCAACGATTAATCTTAAAGCGGCTGATTGAACTCGGCCAGCCGAAAGGCCTCGAGTGATCTTATGCCAAAGAAAAGGAGAGAGTTTATAACCGACTAATCTGTCTAAAACTCTTCGGGCTTGTTGGGCTTTAACAAGATTGAAGTCAATGGCTCTTGGTTTTTTTAAGGCTTCAAGGATTGCCTTTTTAGTAATTTCGTGGAAGACAATTCTTTCTGGTTTTTGAAGATTAAGGACCTCGGCTAAATGCCAGGCAATGGCTTCTCCTTCTCTATCTTCATCACAGGCCAGAATAACTTTTTGGCTCTCTTTCTTTTTTTCTTTTAATTCTTTAATTATTTTTCTGGCTTTAGGAGGAATGACATAAATAGGTTGGAAGTTTTTTTCTATATCAACGCCAAGTTTACTTTTAGGTAAATCTCTAATATGGCCATAAGAAGAGATAACTAGAAAATCATTTCCCAGAAAATGGGAAATTGTTCTGGCTTTTGTTGGCGATTCAACAATAACTAAATTTTTCATAAATCAAAAATTTTCCAACGGCCACCGACTTTTTTGACTAAATTTTTTATCTCTAAAGAAGAAAGGATGTTTAATAGTTCTTGAAAAGAAAGATTAAATTTTTTAAGAATTTCGTCAAACTCTAAACCTTTTTCGTTTTCTTTGAGAAATTCAAAAACATTCTTTTCGATTGACGAATTAAATTCAATTTCTTTTTTCTGATTGATAATTTCTAAATCAATTTGTTCTTTTAATTCTTCTAAAATATCTTCTAATTTAGTTGTTAGTTTGGCTCCTTTTTGAATTAAGAAATTGCAACCAGCAGAATTTTTGGAGAAAATAGAACCAGGAATAGCAAAAATTTCTCGGTTTTCCTCTAAAGCATAATTGGCAGTATTTAAAGCGCCGCTTCTTGATGGCGCTTCAACAACCAAAACACCTTTGCTCAGACCGCTGATAATTCTGTTTCTTTCTAAAAAACGAAAAGGTAGAGAAGGGGAATTTAAGGGGTATTCAGAAATTAGAGCGCCTTTCTGAATGATTTTTTCGGCTAAAGAATAATTAGCTTGAGGGTAAACAAAATCAAGACCATTCGCTAAAACAGCCAAGGTTAAGCCCTTTCCTTCTAAAGCGCCTAAATGGGCGCTTTTATCAATACCAAAAGCCAAGCCAGAAACAACGGTGCCTCCTAAAGAGGAAATTTCATAAGCAAATTTTTTAGCTATTTCTTGACCAATTTTTGTTGCTTTTCGAGTGCCAACAATGGCTAAAGCAAGTTTTTCTTTAAAAATTTTCTCTATTGGCAAAGAGGTTTTTAAATAAAGACCTAAAGGAGGGGAGTTAGTTTCTTTAAGGATTTGAGGATAGTTTTCTTCTTCAATTAATATGAGATAAATTTGTTTCTCTTTTAATTTTTGATATTCTTTTTCTGGTTGAATTGCTTGGTATCTTTCGGTGATTTTTGGGGGAAGATTTTCTTTTTCTAAATTTTGGTAGATTAAAGAAAAGGAATGATATTTTTGGTAAAGGTTATTAAGAAGAGGAAAGTTTGCTTCGGTTATCAAATTTAAAGCATTATAAAAAATTTTTTCTTTTTCCATAAAATGAAAAAATCAGGTTTCTATTTCTTCTCTTTTCTTTCTGGCAAAAGAGAACCATTCTTCTAGTCCCCTAATAACGGCTTTAAAGGGCACTTCAATAATGAAGTCCATTAAGAAAACTAGAACATTAAAATTTGGTAATTTTCTAACTAAAAATTCGCCAACTTTGATAATTGGCAGAGCAAAAAAACTAAGGATAATTCCTAAGAAACCATTTTTTTCTTTTAAGGTGATATTTTCTTTGACGATATTTCTAGCTCGCCAGCCAAGATAAGAAACCAAAGTTAAGAACAAGAGAAAGAAGATAATACTGACGAAGTTGAATTTAAGGATTTTAAGAAGATAAATTATTAGAGAAAAAACAATAAAAAAGCTAGCAAACCAAAGAAAATCGAGAGTTCCTTCAATCTTTGCTCCTTTGATTTTGGGCACCTTTTCTTTGAAGATGATTTCTTCTTTCTCTGTTTCAAAAAGAAGTTCTTTCTCTCCTTGAAGAAGAAGGTTTTTTTGTTTGATAGTGAATCTAAAAGAAGAAGAGATTAGAATTAAGAGAAGAGGATGAAAAAAAATGTTTGTCAAGAGAGGGAAATAACTTTTTTGTTTAAGGAAATAAGTTTCATAAGGATATTCAAAGATAATGGCTAAAATTGTTTTAGTTAGAAGTAAAAAAATCACACTTCTAAAAATTAATCTTTTGACCTTCTCTTTTGTCTTTCTAATTCTTCGCCAATAGTTTCTTTCTAATAATGAATCCATTCGCTTTTCATCTTTAAAAATATTTAAGAAATCCTCTTTGTTTTCTGCTAAAAGAACTGCTTCTTCAACTGAATCAATGAATAAATGAAAAAGAAGAAAGTACCTTTTAACTAATGGTAAAATTTTATTAAGATAAGGAGATTTAATTTGTTTTTCTATAAAAAAAGCAATTTCTTTTAAGTTTTTTCTTTCTAAAAAAGATAAATCATCCATCTCTTCCCATTTAGGAAAATAAAAAGCAAATAATCTTTCTCTTAAGATAACGGAGTCGTATTTAAATATTCCTTTAAGAATAGCCAAGTAAAAAAGACCTTTTTTTTGCTTTTCTTCTAAATTTATCTCTTTTAAATCAATAACTTCAGCCAATCTTTTAAAAATAATCCTAACTAAAATTTTTTCTCTTTGATAAAATTGACGACTTAATTTCTTTTCAATCTCGGCCGCGGCTAAAGAGAGCCACCAGTCAAATTCTTTCTTTTTTTCTAAAAAAGGAATTTTTTCAATTAAATAGGAATATTTTTTGATAATTTTTTCAAATTCAGGAATATCTGATTCTAAAATTTCTTTTTCAGAAAGATAGCCGCCTCTGATAAGTTCTAAAAGTAACTCTTTAGCAATATCCTCCTTTTTTTCTTCTAAAACAATTTCTCTTCTTAAAATTCTGGCAATAGCATATTGTCTTAAAAGATGTTCTTCTCTAACCTCTAAGGAATTTCTTATTTTTTCATAAAAACGAGCAACTTTTCCCAAGGATTCTTCTGGTTTTAGAAAATTCTCTTCCTTGATAGTTTTTTCTTTTTCTCTTTCTTGTTGCCAGACAAGATTTAGGTATTCTTCTATTTCTTGGCTAATAGTTTTTTTAAAAGAAAGATTTTCAGACATTGTTTATTTTTTTTAAATTAAAATAAAGTTGATTGGAAATTTTCTTTTTTTTCTTTTTCTTCTAATTGCCAAAGAGAAATTTTGCCAAATTGACCATCAAAACCGGGTTGGATGAAAACTTCTCCTTTTCTAACTCTTTCTATTCCTTGAGCAATTTCTGGCAAAGTTGTTTTTTCTATTTCTTTAATTTCACTTTTTAAGAGAATATTCATTTCATTGCCGAAAGAATCTATTAATTTGTTATAAAACATTTCTCCTTCTTTGCCAAGAGACGATTGGTGTAAAACTTGGGTAATGATTTCTTCTAAAGGGACTATTTTTTTGAAAGGAATTCTATCTTTTGGTAGAAAGTTTTCTTCTCGGTCGGCAAGCTCTTCAACCCGGGAAAGAACGCCAATTGTTAAGGGTCTTTGGCAAACAGGACAAAGACCATTGTATTTTTTGGTTTCTTTTGGCGGAAAAGAAACTTGGCATTGGCGGTGACCGTCAAAATGGTATTTTCCTTCTTCAGGATAAAATTCGATAGTCAAAAGAAAATTTTTTCTGTCTTTCTCTTTGATAATTCTTCTTATTTCAGAAAAATTAATTTTTTCTTTTTCTATTTCAAAAACATTGGCTTCTCTGGCTATTTTTTTAGGAGAGTGAGCGTCGCTATTGGAAATTAAAGTTGTTCTATCTAAAGAAGAAAGTCGCCAGCACATTGCTGGGTCGGCTGAGAGACCGGTCTCCATTGAGAAGATTTCCTGACTAAGGTTGCCAAAACATTCTTCTAAAGAATTAAAGCCGGACTTAGAGCCGAAAATACCGAACCAAGGTGTCCAGATGTGAGCTGGGACAAGAATAACTTCTCTTGAAGTTGAGAGGATTATTTTTAAAAATTCTTGAGAGTTTATTCCTAAAATTGGTCGGCCGTCAGCTGAGAGATTGCCAAGCCAGGAGAGCTGAGTGTTTATTTTTTCAGCCGTTTCTAAATTTGGCAAAATAAGGAGATAGTGAATTTTTCTTGTTTTTCCTTGAAAAGAGTAAATGAGAGAAATTTCACCAGTAATAATAAATCTGAAAAAGAAATCATTGTCTTGATTTTTTAATTTGTACAATCCTTCTTCGGTTGGAATTAATTTTTCTTTTAATTCTTTTAGCCAGGCCGGGTGAGTGAAATCACCAGTACCTAAAAGATTAACTCCTTTTCTTTTCGCCCAAAAATAAAGATGCTCTAAGTCCATATCTTGAGA
>CALGBJ010000097.1 GCA_937877385.1 uncultured bacterium | reverse complement strand
TTAGATTTAAGATTTTAGATTGAAAGGTTTTGAGATTTGAGATTTTAAAACGCAATAATGCCAACTTCCTAACCTCTTTACCAAACTGGCTTCCTAAACATTCAAATATCTCTTGGTGGCCAAATAACTAGAAAAACTACCAAGAAAAACGCCACCAGCAATCAAAGAAAGAAAAATTAACAACAAATGATCAAGAAAAAACTGGCTCAAATCAACCGAAGGGATAAAGTAAAAAACATAAGAAGAAACTAATTGAATCAAAAGAAAATCAAAAAGAAAGGCAACCAACGAAGCAAAAAAACCATAAAAAGCGCCAGTAAAAATAAAAGGATAACTGATAAAACTATTGGAAGCGCCAACTAAACGCATAGTAGCAATTTCTTCTCTAGCCGAATAGATAACTAAAAGAATAGTATTAAAAGTTACTGCACAAGCAATGAAAAGAAGAATGAAGGCACAAAGAAAGCCAATTTTTTTAGAAAAATTAATTATTTTAATAAAACGCTCAATAACTAATTTGTTTTGAAAATAAGTGATTTTATCAATATACTTATTGAATTCTTTGTTCTTTAAAGAAGAAGCAATCTCTGAATAATATTTGGGGTCTTTGGCTTTAATCTCCAAAGACGGCTTTAAAGGATTATCTTTTAATTCGGCTAAAGCAGCCATAATTGTTTTATTTTCCTTATGTTTTTCTTTAAAACTTAAAAGCGCTTGAGCAGCCGAAATATATTTAACCTCTTTAACCTCAGAAAGAGTTTCCAAACTTTCCTTAATTTTTAAAATCTCTTCTTCGGGTGTATCTTTTTTAAAATAAACACTAATATCAATTTTATTTTTCAAAAAAGTTAGGGTTTGATTGGCAAAAACCGAAGAAAAATATATCAAGCTAAAAATTAGCAAAGTAAAAGTCAAAATGATAATGGCCACGCAAGAAACCCACTTGTTTCGCCAGAAATTTTGCCAGCCATATTTGATTACTCGAGAAAGAAAAATAAACATAAATTTTTATATCAAAGGATATACCGACCTTCTTTGTCGTCTTTAATGATCATTCCGTCTTCTAAAATGACGACTCTCTTTTTAACCTTATTGACCACTTCTTTGTCATGAGTGGCTAAAATAACAGTCGTTCCCAATTCATTAATTTTCAAAAGAAGATTGATTATCTCCCAGCTATTAATTGGATCAAGATTGCCAGTCGGTTCGTCAGCAATAATCAAATCTGGTTGTCTAACTAGAGCTCGAGCAATGGCTATCCTTTGCTTCTCTCCACCAGAAAGTTCAAAAGGAAAATTATCTGCTTTTTCTTTCATGCCAACTAAAATCAACAATTGCTCAACAAGTTTTTTAACTTCCCTTTGAGGAAACCCGGCCACTTCTAAAGCAAAAGCAATGTTCTCGCTGGCGGTCTTATTGGCTAAAAGACGAAAATCCTGAAAAACCATTCCTATTTTTTGTCTTAAAAGAAAAAGCTTCCGGGAAGGAATTTTGGTAATATCTACCTCTTCAAAAAAAATTCTTCCTCTATCAGGCCTCTCTTGGCCAATCAACAAGTTAAGCAAAGTGGTCTTGCCAGCCCCTGATTTGCCAACCAAAGAAACAAATTCGCTTTTCTTGATTTCTAAATTAACATCCCTCAAAGCAAATATCTCTTTGTCATTAATTTTATAAACCTTACTAACTTCTTTAAATAAAATCATATTTCTTTAAATTAAGAAAGAAAAATGTCCAAATCACCTTCCAAAACTGAATCTAAATCGTTAGTTTCAATTTTTGTTCGATGGTCTTTAACTAATTTATATGGCTGAAAAATATAAGAGCGAATTTGATGCCCCCACTCAATTCTCACCTTCTCTCCTTTTAACTCTTCCAATTCTTTCTTCCGTCTCTCTTTTAAAAGAAAATATAGCCTTGACTGAAGAATCTGTAAAGCAATTTCTCTGTTTCTAACTTGAGATCTTTCTGTCTGGCACTCGCTAATTATTCCTGTCGGTTGATGGACTAAACGAACGCCGGTTTCCACTTTGTTAACGTTTTGACCTCCAGGACCAGAAGAACGGAAAAATTCAACCCTTAAATCATCTGGTTTAATTTTTATTTTTTCCTCCTTAAGGACAGGCAAAACTTGAACATAGGCAAAAGAAGTGTGGCGCAATTTTTTGGCTGAAAAAGGTGAAATTCTAACTAAACGGTGAACACCGGTTTCGCTTTTTAAAAAACCATAAGCATAATCACCTTCAATCTTAAAAGTAATATCATCCAAAAGATCTCTACCTGTCTGAGGGAAATATCCTTTTCTGTCTGCTTTGATTAATTTCAATTGCCAACCCTTCTTCTTGGCATATTTCCTGTAGATTTCAAACAAAATAGCCACCCAATCTCTGGCATCATCTCCGCCAGCGCCAGCAATAATAGTCACGATTGCCGGACCTTTATCATACTTTCCTTGAAAACGAAAGGAAAAGTTATATTCCCTAATTTTATTTTTCAAGACCTCGATTTTTCTTTCTATCTCTTGATTTTCTTTGTCTTTCTCGATTGCCTCTTTTATTTCCTGCCAGAGCTCTTCGATCTCAGAAATTTCTTTGATTTCTTTTTCTAATTCACCAACTTCTTTAGTCAATTTCTCAGCTCTCTCTTTTTCTTTCTGCCAAATCTCTGGTTGACTAATTTCTTTAATTAAAGAATTCAATCTCTCTTTTTTTTCTTCTAAAGAAGAACTTTTCTTTATTCTAGAAACCTCCTCTTTTAAGGCCTCCGCTTCTTTTTTTATTTCTTCTTCAGTCATCATCATTCAATATCTTCTCAAGAATATCTTTTTTTGTCAAACGATAAAAAGATAAAAGTTCCTCTGGCTCGCCGCTTTGACCAAATTTATCCTCAACAGCCACAAACTTTATTGGCAAAGGCAACCTTTCTGAAAGAATTTGAGCAATAGTCGCCCCCAAACCGCCAATTTTTTGATGCTCTTCTAAAACAACTATCTGACAAACCCCCCTGGCTGTTTCTAAAACAATCTCCTCATCTATTGGTTTGATAGTTGATAAACTAATTACTCGACAAGAAAAATCCCTCTCAACTAAATCAAAAGCGGCTAAAAGTCCTTGAGAAAGCAAGGGCCCATAGCCAAAAATAGCCACTCTTTTTCTCTTTTTCTCTTTTTTTTCAAAGTCCTCTGACTGCCAAAGAATTTTACCCTTGCCAATTTCAAAAGAATCGTTTTCTGAAGACAAAACTAAAACCGGCGGTCTAACCAAGCGCAAGTAAACAGGTTTCTCTATTTTAATAATTTCTTCAACTGCCCTCTTTGTCTCCAAAGCATCAAGAGGACTAACAACAACCATATTCGGCAAAACTTGCATCAAAGCAATATCCTCCAAAGACTGATGAGAAAAACCATCCTTGCCAGTTATTAATCCACTATGCGAGCCAATAATTTTCACCGGCAAGTTATTATAAGCAATTTCTGTCCTGATTTGCTCCCAATTCCTGCTCGGTGAAAAACATGAAAAAGAACAAATAAAAGGAATTTTACCAGCCATTGCCAAGCCAGCAGCCACACCAGCCATATTCTGCTCAGCCACGCCTACTTCAATAAATCTCTCGGGAAATTCTTCTCTAATTTTCTCTATCCTTAAAGAAGGTGCCAAATCAGCCGTTAAAACAACAATCCTCTCATCTTTTTTCATAAGATCAAAAAGGGTCTGGCCAAAAGCATCTCTCATCGATTCTTTTTTTCTTTTTTTTAGGAACTCTTCTTTTTCAATCATAAAAATTACTTATGGCTGGCAATGAAAGAATAAAATATTCCATTTGCCATTTCTTGTTTAAATTATAAGAATTAAGGAGGTATTGAAAAGTCAAAAACTTCTTCAAAAGCAAAGCGGTCTTCCTCTCTAAATGTTTTTTAAAGTAAAGAGATAAAAAGAAAAAAATCTCTTCAAGGAATTCCTGCCAATTCTCCTCCTTTTCTAATTTTTCCAAAAGAGAAAACCTCTCCTTAATTTTGGGACTAAAAGCCATTAAAAACTCTTTCCTTTTTTTCTGCCATAAAGAAAAGTTTTTGGCTATTCTCAAAGCCCGAGAAATCCTGCCAAAAGAATAAAAAGCAATTTTCTGACTTTTCTCTTTATCAAAAGACAATTTTTCAATCAAAAAATTCCTTATTTCCTCGTCTTTTAAAGGAAAAAAATTTATTGCTTGAACTCGAGAAATAATTGTTGGCAAAATTTTTTCTTTTTGGCAGGAAATAAGAAAAAATATTACCTCTTTTCTGCTTTCCTCCAAAGTTTTTAAAAAAGCATTCTGGCTTTCATTGGTGGCTAAATGAAAATCGTCTAAAATTATCGCCTTTCTTCTGCCTAAAGAAGAATAATTGACAAAATTTATCACCCTTCTGATTTCTTCTATTTTCAATGAATGAGAAAAATTAATTTGAGGGACTTTCAATCTCTTTTTAAACTCGCTCTCTTGGCAGAGACAAAGAATATCACTTTTGCCAGCGATTCTTTCAGACAAAAAAACTGCTAAACTAAATTTACCAATGCCTTCTTGGCCGCTAAAAAGATAACTCGGAGAAAGGCTATTGTTTTCAATAACCTTTTCAAAATAATCAATTATTTTTTGATGGCCATAAATTTTCATTTAGAAATTTAAAAGAAAATTTTAATATCTCTAAAGGTAATTAAAATCATCAAAATAATCAACAAAAGAAAACCAAGAGAATTAATAACATTCTCCACTTTTAAAGGGATTGGTTTTCTCCTTATTTTTTCAATAAAAAGAAAAAGCAATCGACCGCCATCTAAAGCTGGAAAAGGAAGTAAATTTAAAATAGCCAAATTTAAAGAAAGCAAACCAATAAAAGAAAGAAGATAGGCGAAACTGGCTTTAGCAAATTGAGCGCCAAAAATAACAATACCAACTGGACCAACTACACCTTCAATAATTTTTCCTTGAGAAAAAAGAATTTTAACTAATTGGTTAATAGTTTTGCCTATTAAAAGAGTAAAATAAAAAATATCTTTAGCCGCTTGCCAAAAAGACAAAAGAAAAGGCAATTTTTCTAAACCAACATCAGCCAAAGCAATCCCCATTGGTCCCTGATTCTCTGGAGGATTTTCTCTAACTAAAACTGACTTCTCTAAAATCTCCTCTTTTCTTTTTATTTTAAGTTGAACCTTTTCTGTCTCATTCTCTTTTAAAAAAGTTATTAAGTCCTGAGATTTCTCAATTTTTAGCCAATTTTTCTTTTCAGGCAATTTAATTGCTAAAATAATATCTCCCATTTTTAAACCAGCTTCAGCCGCTGGAGAGCGAGGGAAAACCTGAGTAATTCTTGGCTTGACATCTTTCAGGTAAACAGGAGAAACTCCTTGGGAAGCAATAATTGGTTTGCCAAGATTATAAGCTAAAGCCAGAAACAACCAGGCAATCAAAAAATTCGCCAAAACCCCAGCTAAAAGGATAATTGCTCTTCTAGAAAAAGAAACATCAAAAAAACTGCCTTTTTCTTTTTTTCTTTCTTGACTGTCTAAACCAAAAATTTTCACAAAACCGCCAAAAGGTAGAAGATTAAAAGAATAAATTGTTGAATCGCTCTTAACTTTTTTCTGGCCTAAAACAAATTTCTTCTTTCCTTCTTCTTGATAAAAACCGAATAAGCGAGGAGGATAACCAATGCCAAATTCTTCCACTCTTACGCCGCTTTTTTTAGCAGCCAAAAAATGGCCAAACTCATGGGCTAAAATAAGTAAAGCTAAAAAAATTATAAAAACTAAAACAGCCATTATTTTTAATAAAACTTAAATCAGCCAAACCGATTTCAATAATAGCCAAATTTTGATAATATTCAATACTGATACACCATTTCTTCTTGCCTGTTTTTTACTTAAAAAGGACTAAAAGATTAACTCCAGGCCTAAGAGGCCATTCTCTTACTTTAAAGGAATCCAAAGAAAAAGAAATTTTCTGGTCTTTGTCAGCAATCACTACATCATAATTTTTAACCAAAGAATAAGTTAATTCTTCTGGTTTATTTAGATAAAAAAGAGAATGACTTCTTAAATAAAAAGGCAAGGGCCAGTAGGATTTAGCAATAATCAAAATTTTTAACTTGGAATTATTTTTTTGAGCATAAGAATCAACTTCTTTGGTCAAATCGTTCACTTCCTTTTTAGTTTGAACATAAGAAAGAGGATTTTGACTAGTTTCCTCAGCATAAGTAAGAAAATTTTTATCAAGACAACTCGAAAAAGTCCAAAGAAAAGAAAGAAAAAGAGAAAGAGAAAGAACTATTTTTACTAAACGAGAATGTTTCTGAGAAAGAAAATTACCTAAAGATAAACCAATAAAAATAATTAAAGGAAAAACAATCAAAGTCAAAACCCAAGGAGTTTTGTATTTAATTAAAGAAAAAAGGAAGAAATTAATTAAAGAAAAAAAGAGGAAAAAGAAAGGCAGAATTTCTTTCCTCTTTTGAAAAAAATTTTTTAAAGAAACAATTAAAGCCAAAAAGAACAATAAGAGAAGAGGAAAATTAACTGAGATAATTGTTTTTAAATAGTAAAAAAATGGCTTATTATGACCTGTCTGAAGAGATTTACTAAAAAGACGTTTAGGCAACAATTCTAATTTAAACAAATTAAGCCAATTTTGAAAAAAACAAGTTTGAATTAAAACAAAAAAGAAAAGACAAAAAAGAAAGTTTAAAAAAACAAAAGGTAAATTAGTTTTTTTAAGGATTTGGTTAAAAGAATTTCTTGCCTTTTGAGAGAAAGGCAGGGCTATTAAGAAAGAAAGCAAAAAAGATAAAAGATAAATTAAAATTGCTTCATTTATTAAACAAAGGCAGGTTAAAGCAAGCAGAGACAAAGAAAGATAAATCTTCTGAGAAGTTTTTAAATATTTCAACAAACCAATCAAAAAAACCAAGAAAAAGAAAATAAAATAAGGATAACTAATAAGAAAACGCGAATAGTAAGTCATCGTTGGCGAAAGAGCCAAAAGTAAAGAAGCAATCAAACAAGAAAAATAACCAAATTCGCTGGCCAAAAAGAAAAACAAAAAAGAAGAAAAAGCACCAAAGAGAGCCGGCGCCAATCTTAAAGAAAAGATAGAATCACCAAAAATCCTAAAAGGAATAGCTGCCAAAAAAAATGGCAAAAGACCATGTTGTTCAAAATAAAAATCAACTGGCTCGCCCTGACTTATTTTTTTAACAAAGAAATACCAAGAAACTCCTTCGTCATGATGAAGAGGTCGAAGAGAAAGAGAGTAAACTCTCAAAAAGAGAGAACAAAGAAAAATTAAAAAAATAAGCAAAAAAAATACTTTTTTTGACATAACCAGCAAATCTTGTATAATTTTATTATTAGCAAAATAATTCTTCTGTCAAAATGAAGCAAACAACCTCTGATTTGATTTTTATCATTCTTGTCTTTCTTTTCCTTTTTTTCCTTATTCTTTTGCTGGTTAAAATCAATAAAGGAAATTTCAACTTTAATTTGCCCCGTTAGTTCAACGGATAGAGCGTATGGCTTCGGACCATAAGATGGGGGTTCGAATCCCTCACGGGGCACAGCAAATTTTCGCGGAGCGAAAATTTGCAGCAATTAGCAATTGGCATTTGGCAATTGGCAATTGACTATTGGCAATTAGCAATTGGCAATCTTATACAACTGGCAACTAGCAATTGGCAATTGGCGAAATAAATGAGAAAATTAAATTTTTTTAAAACTCTCTGGCTAGTCCTGAGACATAGAGAAAAAATATTTTTTGACCACTTAACTGGCTTCTTTGTTCGCTCTCTCTTTTACCCTCTAATAGAAAAAGAAATTAAAAGAGCTGAAAGATATCAGACGCCTTTTTCTCTTTGCTTTGTTGATATTGATAATTTAAAAAAAATCAATGACCAAGAAGGTCACAGTCAAGGAGATAAAGTTATTAAAGAAATCGCCCGCTTTGTAGAGGAACATTGCCGACAATCAGACTACCTCTGCCGTTATGGCGGAGATGAATTCTTAATTCTTCTCCCCCAAACCGATAAAACTGGTTTGGAAAACTTTATTAAAAAATTAGAAAGAGAATCAAAGAAAATTCCTTATTCTTTCAGTGTTGGTGGTGCCACCTTTCAAAAAGGTAAATCTATTGAAGAGTTAATAAAAGAAGCCGACAAAAAAATGTATTTTTCTAAAAATTCCAAAAAAAACCAATGAAAAATTCCTATCAAGTAAAAATAGGCATGGAGATTCATAGCGAGATAAAAACCAAGAGAAAAATGTTTTGTTTTTGCCCAAACAATCCTTTTGAAGTGAAAGCCAATACCAATGTCTGTCCAATCTGCCTAGCTCATCCTGGGACTCTGCCGATTATCAATAAAAGAGCAATTGAAAAAGTCATTCTAGCTAGTCAGGCCTTAAATTGCCAAATTGCCAAAATCACCAAATTTGATAGAAAAAATTATTTTTATCCAGACCTGCCAAAAGGTTATCAAATTTCTCAATACGACTTGCCAATAGGTTTTAACGGTTTTTTACCATTAAAAGAGAAAAAAATAAGAATTCGCCGAATTCATCTCGAAGAAGATGCCGGCAAGCTAATCCATCCGCAAGGAAAAAATTACTCCTTGGTCGACTTCAATCGGGCCGGCGTGCCTCTTTTAGAGCTGGTCAGCGAACCGGATATTGAGAGCGCTAAAGAAGCCAAAGAATTCTGCCAAGAATTGCAAAGAGTTTTTAGGTACCTTGAAATTTCAGACGCTGATTTAGAAAAAGGTCAGATGCGCTGTGAAGTTAATATCAGCCTAGCTAAAAACAATTCTTTGGGAACTAAAGTAGAAATAAAAAACCTTGGTTCTTTTAGAGCAGTTGAACAAGCTATAGAATATGAAATAAAAAGACAAAGAGAATTGTTAGCTAAAGGCGAAAAAATCAAACAAGAAACTAGGGGCTGGAACAAAGAAAAAGGCATCACTTATCCTCAAAGATCAAAAGAAGAATCAGCTGATTATCGTTATTTTCCTGAACCAGACCTGCCTTTTATTGAAATTGATTCTTTTGATTTAAAAAAAATCTCTTCATCTTTGCCTGAATTGCCTTGGCAAAAGAGAGAAAGATTAAAAAAACAATTCCCTTCTCTAAAAGAAGAAGAAATAGAAATTTTGATTAGTGAACGAAAACAGGCTGAATTTTTTGAAGAGGCAGTTTCTGAAACTAAAAATTATCTCCAAGAAGAAAAAATCGAAAAAGAAAAAATCGCTAAAATTCTGGCAAACTTCCTTCTTTCCGACCTAAGAGGACTCTTAATCAAAGAAAACCAACCTTTCTCTAGTTTAAAATTTAAAGCCAAGGATTTCGCTTATCTACTCTCTCTTTTTTTAAAAGGAAAAATAAACAGCCGAATAGTTAAAGATGTTTTAAGAAAAATGTATCTTGAAGGCAAAAAGCCAGAAGATATCTTTAAAGAAGAAAAAATAACTCTGATTTCTGAAAAAGGGGATTTGGAAAAAATGGTTGAAGAAGTTATTAAAGAAAACGAAAAAGCAGTTGCTGACTATAAAAAAGGCAAAGAAAGCGCTCTTCAATTTTTAGTCGGTCAAATAATGAAAAAAACAAAGGGCGGCGTCGAGCCTAAAATCGCCTTGGAAGTAATTAGAGAAAAAATCTAATGAATATTTTTTATTATCTTTTGATAACTGTCTTTCTCTTTTTTCTCTTTTTTTGGTATTTCTCTGAAAGGCAAAAAAGAATAGAAAAAATAAACGAGCGTCTTTTTCAAAAAATAGACGACCTTTTTCTTCCTCAAATCAGCCAACTTCGCCAAGAATTAGACAGGCGCTTGAAAGAAAATAAAGAAAATTTAGATAGAACAACCAAAATGTTTGTCTCAAACATCTCTCAATTCAGCGCCAATATCTCTAAAATTACCAACCACCTAGATCAATTAGAAAATTCTATGAGCGAAATTAGTTCCTTTCAAGAGGTCTTCAAAACGCCAAAACTAAGAGGTAGATGGGGAGAAATCTCTTTGGAAAATCTTCTCTCTCAATTTCTTTCTACCAGTCAATACAAAACTCAATACACTTTTAAAAGCGGCGAAACTGTTGACGCTATTGTTAAATTGCCAAACGACAGAATTCTCTCAATTGACGCCAAATTTCCTTACGACTTTTTTGAAAGAATGAAAAATGAAAAAGACAAAACCAAAAAAGAACAATTTAGAAAAAATTTTCTTTTAACCGTTAAAAAAGAAATAGATGATATTGCCAAAAAATATATTCTTCCCCAAGAAGGCACTTTGAACTTTGCTTTAATGTATATCCCTGCCGAAGCGGTCTATTATGAAATTCTTCACAATTTTAAAGAAGAAAATCTTGAAGAATATGCCAGAAAGAAAAAGGTTATTCTGGTCTCGCCAAATATGTTTTTTGCTTTTTTAAAAATCATCATCATTGCCAATCGAGACTCGCAAATCAGCAAACAAATTCACAACATCTCAAAAAGATTGTCTCTTTTAATCAGCGATGCTAAAAAATTAGCCGAAAGCTTCAACAAACTTGACAAACATTTAGCAAATTCCCGTTCGGCCTTTGAAGTTTCCCAAAGAAGATTAAATCTCTTCTTGGAACGCTCAGAAAAATTACTCATTGACAACATCGAAGAAGTCCCTAAACTAGAGAAAAAAGAGGAAAAAAACCAAGAAAAATAAATGGTTTCACTTTTATCTAGCGAACCAAAAGAAACAGAAGCCATAGGCAAAATTTTTGGTCAAAAAATTAAGAAAAGAAAGGGACAAACAATCTTGGCTTTAATCGGTCCTTTAGGTAGTGGCAAAACAACTTTTATCAAAGGATTAGCCAAAGGATTAGGCATAAAAAAAAGAATTCTCTCACCAACTTTTTTAATTTTCAAAGAATTTAAATTGCCAGGAAGAAAATTTTATCATTTTGATTGTTACCGAATTAATTCAATCAAAGAATTAAAGGTTATCGATTTTCAAAAAATTCTCCAAGAAAAAAATTCAATCATTGCTATTGAATGGGCGGAAAAAATTTTAAAATTTTTACCAAAGAAGAATTTGCTAATTTTCAAATTTAAATACCAAGACGAAAAAATTAGAGAAATAAAAATTTTACCCTAAATCGCAATGGTTTAGGGTTTACCCTGAACCGCAATGGTTTAGGACTTGCCCTAAACCATTACAATACAGGATAAATTCTAAAAAACGGGCTTGTAGTTCAATGGTAGAATATGGCATTCGCATTGCCAAGA
>CALGBJ010000096.1 GCA_937877385.1 uncultured bacterium | reverse complement strand
GTTTTAGAGTAATTTTAACCAAAGAACCAACTTTAGAAACTAAAGAAGGAAAAGAAATAAAGAAAATTCTTGAGAAAAAAATCAAAAAAAGTCCTTTGTCTTTACAAAAACTTTTTGCCAAAGACAGAGAAAAGCATTTAAAAAGAACAATCGAGCCAGCCTTAAGAAAAGGGAAAATTGTTATTTCTGACAGATATCTCTTTTCAAGTTTAGCTTATGGCTCCTTAAATGTTAGTTTGAAAAAATTAAAGGAATTAAATAAAAACTTTCCTTTGCCTGATTTAGTTTTCTTTCTAAATGTTAAATCTGATGATTGCCTGAAAAGAATTAAAAAGAGAGGAGAAAAAATTCATTTGTTTGAAGAAAAAGAAAAACTGAGAAAGGTTTATCAAAATTACCAGTTAATTTTGAAAAATTTCAAAAATGTTTATTTTATTAATGGAGAAAAATCTAAAAGAGAAGTTTTTAGAGAAATTAAAAAAATAATTAACCAGTACTTGACAAAAATAAAAAATTGAATATAATTTCTTGACAGAAAAAAAGATATCAATAGAATAAGAAGGATTTAAAAAATTGCCTTTTTTAAAAGGCAAGAAAGGTCGGAAAAAACTGTTAAACAAATTAAAATATGGAATTAGAAAACAAAGTCGTTTATTTGAATCAAGGAGAAGAAACAGAAGAAACTACTACTCCTTCTGAACCAGAAGCAACTACTCCTGAAGAAACCAAAGAACCCACTCCAGAAGAAGCTACTCCTAAAACACCAGAAACAGAAGAAGGCTTTTCTGAAGAGGAAACTTCTGGCGAAGAAGAGATGTAAAAACAAAACCACCCTTTTGGGTGGTTTTGTTTTGCTCCTAATATATTTTTTATGTGGCAAAATCTAAAAGAAATCATTTCTAAAAGACCTTTTTTGATAAAAATTGCTAAGAAAAGAGAGAAAGAGAAATTACTAAAAGATTTTCTTAAAAGAAAAAAAATAAACTCGGTTAGTTTTAGAATAATTGATAGCAAAATTTATTTTTATTGCCCAGACCATTCAACTTTAAATTTCTTAAAATTAAACGAAGAGGAAATCAGAAAAATTATTTTTGCCAAAGAAGAACTATCTCTCTTCCGGTATTTTTTGAAAAAGGATTAAATTTTTCTCAAATTCTTCTCCTTCTTCTGGATAGACCTTTAAAGTTAATTTGTTTTGGAGGTCTATTTTTTTTGCCCTTAAAATAATTTTCTTTTCTTGAGGAAGCAAATTGTTTATTTCTTTTAATTTTTCTTCGTTAAAATAAATAGCGATTTTTTTAATTGGCTGATTAATTTTGATCCTTAAAAGAAAACTTCTCTCAATAAAATCTCCATTACTTGGTTGAATAATTTCTAATTTTTCTTCATTTTCTTTAAAATCTAAAAGCGGCTTAATTTTTGTTGAGTATTTAATCGGTTGATTAAAGAAATTCAAATCAAAACCAGATTCTTTTAACCATTCTAAAACTGGCTTTTCCCAATTTTCAAACTGAGGATCTTCTTCTGGTTTCTCTGGCATTTCCCCTAAAGGATCTTCTTTGTTAACATAATAAAGAATGTTATGAACTTGCGGTTTAAGTTTTCCTTCTTCTTTATAAAAAGCAATATATTTTCCATTAAGCATTGGCTTGGCAATTTCTTTTATTTCCGGTTTTTCAAATTCCTCTTTTGGTTTATCGAGAAAGAAGACATCAGCAAAATGACGCCAAAGCGGCACGGCTAAAAGGATACTTGAACCCTTTTTAAGCATCGGCGCGTTATTATTATTGCCAACCCAAATACCAACAACATAAGAAGGAGTATAGGCAAAAATCCAAGCATCTCTTGAGTCGTTAGTTGTTCCGGTTTTAGCGGCTATTTCTCTATCAGGCAACTGAATTTGATTATTTAATCCGCCATAAAGCGGCGCTCTGGCTTGATTATCGCTTAAAACATTATTAAGAATTTTGACTTTTTCTGGGTCAATCACTTCTTCAACTTCATCCTTGCTCTCTTTAATAACCTTCCCTTGCGAATCAACTATTTTCAAAATAACCTTTTGATTGTGCTTCTTGCCTTGACAAGCAAAAACCGAATAAGCCTCAATCATATCAATTAACCTAACTTCGCCTCCTCCTAAAACCAAAGTCAAGCCATATCTTTCTGGAGAAGTTAAAGTGGAAATTCCCAATTTTTTGGCAAGAGAGAGAGTTTCCTTTAAACCAGCTAAGTAAAGAACTTTAACCGAGGGAACATTAATTGATTGAGCCAAGGCATTGCGAAAACTAACCGGTCCTCTAAATCGGTGGTCAAAATTCTCTGGTTCGTATTTTTTTTCCTCAGAAGAATCTGTCTCAAAATTAGTTTTCAAATCAAAAACAACCGTCTCTGGCGAATAACCTTTAATAAATGCCTGGAGATAGGCAAAGGGTTTGAAAGCCGAACCTGGCTGCCTGCCTTGACCAAAAGTTGTCACATTAACTTTTGGATCAAAAAGACAAGTTTGGCCACTCTGACAACCTTCAGGAAATGGTTTGGCAAAATAATCATAAGAACCAACCATCGCCAAAATCTCACCTGTCTTTGCCTGTTGAACAACCATCCCGGCATTATAGGCATTAGCCAGTTCTCTATTTCTTTCTACTCCCCATTTAATTGTTTCTTCGGCTAATTGTTGAGTTCGCCAATCTAAGGTTGTATAAATTTTCAAGCCGCCTCTCTCTAAAAAATCTTGGCCAAATTCAGAAAACAATTTATCCTTAACATACATTACAAAATGAGGGGCAAAAATTTTTTCTTTTCTCGGCTTAAATTCAATTTTCTCATTTTTGGCTTTCTCAAATTCTTCTTGAGTAATATAACCCTGTTCAAACATCTTTTTTAAAACTATATTTTTTCTCTCAAGAAGTTTGTCTAAATGAGAACCATAAGGAGAAAGATAGCTTGGTGCCCAAGGCAAAGCAGCCAAAAGAGCACTTTCAGCTAAACTAAGATTTTCAACTGGCTTGCCAAAATAAACTTTGGCAGCAGCGCCGACGCCATAACAATTATTGCCGTAAAAAACTTGGTTAAGATAAAAATAAAGAATTTTGTCTTTAGAGTATTTCTTTTCTAAAAGAAAAGCCAGAATCGCTTCTCTGATTTTTCTTTTCAAGCTCCTTTCAGGAACTAAAAAAGCATTTCTGGCTAACTGCTGAGTAATTGTTGAAGCCCCTTGAACAATTCGACGATGATAAAAATTAACCCAGATTGCCCGCAAAATTGATTTCCAACTTAAAGCCGGATGCTGGTAAAAATCTTTATCTTCAATAGCAATAGTCGCCTGCTTCAAACTATCAGGAATTTTCTCCCAAGGGACTATCGTTCTTTTTTCTCCATTATAAATTTCGTAAAGTAAATGTTCACCAGTTCGGTCAAAAATTTTTGTTGATTCTCTTGGCTGAAAAGAAAGAGTCTCCAACTCGGCTATCTTCGGCAGGTCTTTGAAAAAATAAAAAAAGAGGAATAGAGAAGATATTCCTAAAAAGAAAATAACTAAAAGAAAAAAAACAAAGAACTTTTTCATATTTTATTCTCTTCTTTTAAGAGCAGCAGCAATTGTTTCTGGGTCAGCAAACTCAATTTCGCCCCCAGTAGGAATACCCCTGCCAAGACGAGTGATTTTTACCCCCAAATTTTTTAATGACCTCTCAACATACATTGCTGTCAAATCGCCAGCAGTTGTCAAACTAGTAGCAATAATCACCTCCTCTATTTTGTCTCTCCTTATTTTTTTAATTAAGGGATTTATCCTTATCTTTTTATAACTTTCTGGGTCAACCGGCGAAATTTCCCCTCCTAAAATAAAATAGAGGCCATTATATTTTTTTGACTCTTCAATAGTCAAAAGATCAGTTTCTTTCTCAACTAAACAAATAATTTTTCTATTCCTTCTTCTATCTAAGCAAATTGGACAGACATTGCTTTTCAAACTTGCAGATGACTGAAAAGGCATAAAACATTCAGAACAAACAATAATATTTTTTTCTAAATCTTCTAATGATTTTCTGGCTTCTCTAAGTTTGCTCTTTTGATTGATTAAATAGAAAGCCAAACGAGTGGCTTGTTTTTGGCCAATCGAAGGAAAAGAAGAGAAAACTTTGACAAAATTTTCAATTGATTTTGGCAAAAACATAATTTCAAATGATGGCTTCTTCGCCTTCCATTTCTTCTATCTCTTGATATTGCTGATCAATACTCTGAAAACTAACTGTTCCTGGATTAAATTTCAACTTAACCGAGCCGGTTGGACCATTTCGGTGCTTAGCAATAATAATTTCAGCGGTATTAATATCTTCTGGTCCCAAAGTTTCTGGATTTTTATCTTTGTCTTTTCGGTAAATAAAAAGAACAACATCAGCATCTTGCTCTATTGAACCAGAGGAACGTAAATCAGCCAAACGAGGAATTCTTATTTCCCTTTGTTCAACTGCCCGAGAAAGTTGAGAAATAGCCAAAACTGGTACATTAAGCTCTTTGGCTAACGATTTTAAACCGCGAGAAATTTCTGTCATCTGTTGAACCTCGCTCTCTATTCTTCGAGAAGG
>CALGBJ010000095.1 GCA_937877385.1 uncultured bacterium | reverse complement strand
GGGCAAAGATGAAGAACTTCTTTTTTGCCTTCAACTAAATTAAAGCGAGTAATTGTTTGAGTTGCTTTTCTTTTCTTGCAAATATCGCAAAGCATTTTTTAATATTTTATTGGGACCAAAAGAAAAAGTCAACTTAGAGTTGGCAATTAGCAATTAGCAATTAGCAATTGGCGATAAAAGGATATTCATTGATATTCATTGTTTTATTATTTATTAACGAGTTAACGAGTTGAATATTAAAAATTCAACCCAGAACCACTAAAGGGTTTTGGGGGATCCCGCATCCTTTAGTGGTGCGGGGCTGGGTTGCCCAGTACCCAAGGTGGTTCTGGGCAAAATTCGAAATTCTAAACAAAATTCTAAATCCCAAACAAATTCAAATGACCAAAATTTAAAACTAAGCCAATTTAAAAATCAAACCTCAAAATGCAAAATGATAAATCAAAATGTAAAAAGAATATCCCTCCCCCACCTATTTCCTCCCCTCCGACATAAGTCGGAGGAGGGGGAGGAGTAAGGAGGGGGTGGGCATTTTGAATTTTACATTATCATTTTGATTTTTGATTTTTGCATTTTGAATTCTTATTAGCTTTGCACTTTGCACTTTGAGCTTTAAGCTTAAATTTGTTTTGGGATTTGAGTTTGTTTTATGGACATCAAAAACGCATCTCATCTTTTGCAGGTTTATATTTATTTTTTTAAAGGAATTTGTCTAAAAAGAAGATAATTAAACCGATAACTGAACTTAACCAAGAAAGAAGCCAGAATCTCATTGTAATTTGAGGCTCTGGCCAGCCCTTTGCTTCAAAATGATGGTGAATGGGAGTGGAAATAAAAATCTTTCTCTGAAAAAATTTTTTAGAAATAACTTGAATGATTACTGAAAAAGATTCCAAGACAGGAATAAAAGCAAAAAAAGGCAAAAGAAAGACCGTATGGGTAAGGATAGCGACAATGCCTAAAATTATTCCCAAACTCATTGAAGCGGTATCACCGCCAAAGAATTTTGCTGGATAGATATTGTCCCAAAGAAAAGCCAAAAGCGAACCGGTAATCATTGCTAAAAAGCAAGCCAAATCATATTTGCCTAAGCTGAAAGCAACTATTGTTTGACAACTTAAAGCCGGAAGCATTGTTCCTCCTAAAAGGCCATCTAAGCCGTCAGTTTCGTTGGCTGAAAAAGCCGAAGCGACTAAAACAAAAACAAAAAATAAGATATAAAAAGC
>CALGBJ010000094.1 GCA_937877385.1 uncultured bacterium | reverse complement strand
CTCCTTCAACTATTCAGCAAGGAGAATTTGTGACTCTTTCTTTGAATAGTCAGAATTGTTCTTCGGCTGTTTATCATTGCAGTGGGTCTTTAAGAGGATTTTCTGGTTCTCTTGGTTGTCAAAGCTTTCTTTCTTTGGGACCAATAAATAATTCTGGTCAAGGTTATTGTTATGCTTATGTTAGTGGTCCTGGTGGGACAAATGAATGTTCGGATTATGTTTATGTCGAAGAGAAATCAGGAGAATTTTATGCCAATTTCTTAACTAGAAAATCTTCTTCAGAGATTTGGCGAAGTTATTATTCTGGTTCAGTTCCTTTAGAAGGAATGGATTTTAGAGTAGAATTGTCTGGAGATGTTTCTGGAGAGAAAACTTTTCAAATAGATTGTACTGATGATGGTAGTTGGGATTATACTTATGTTAGCCAAAGCAATAGTCGCAATTTTTATGATATTTGCAGTTATTATTCTTCGGGTGTTTATACTGCTAGATTAAAAGTCAAAAAAGGAGACAAGGAAGTTTATGAGACGGTGACTATTAATGTTGGCTATTCAAATTTAAGGGTTGATTTAACTGCCACTCCTTCTTCGGGCTATTTACCTTTGGAGGTTGAATTAAGGGCTGAAGTTTTTGGAGATGGAAAGAATACGGCTAAAGATTATCTTTTCTGGTGGAACTGCGATTCTGATTGTCAAACCATTAGTCAATGTAGAAGCGATTGCGGTAATTGGAATAAGGGCGTTTACAATGTCTATAGTAATTATTATTCTCTTTCTCATAGATATTCTTCAGCCCAGGTTTTTTATCCAAAGGTTTTAGTTAAAAGTAACGATTTCTCAATTGCTGATAAAGAAAAGGTGGTAGTTTATAGTCAAGAAAGAGAAAAGATAACAATTTCTGGTCGGGTTTTTAGAGGTGATACCAATGAAGGTTTGTCTGGGGTAACGGTTTATCTTTGTGGGGCTGGTACAGCTGTTACCGATGCTAATGGTTATTGGTCAAAAGAGGTTTCTAAAGGGGATGTCTTTTGCGTTGGCTTGGGTTCAATTCCTTATCCTAACTACTATAATTATTACGCCCTTTACAATAGATGTACTTCTTATGCCAAAGTTTATCTCTGGCAAGTGGCTGGTGAGGATAAATTTATAAGCTGTTCTTATAGCGATGAACGAGGTAATGATTTATCCTTTGATAATAGGTTTGATTTTAGGGTAGATTTCAAGAAAATTTCGCCGACGCCAAGACCAACACCAGTTTGTCCTTCTTATCCTTGCCCGGCGCCGACTAATAAAGTTATTCTTTCTGGAAGAGTGATAGATGCGGCTAAAGGAGAAGGAGTAGAAGGAATAAAATTGGATTTGGGTAGTTTGGGTGAAGCCATAACAGATAAAAATGGCTATTGGAGTAAAGAAGCCAAGGTTGGTGAAGAGTTTTATGTAAGAGTTAAAAGTTCAAATTTTTCTAGCGATTTCTTTCCTTCAATAAAGGCAATTAACAATAATGCTTGCCATAAGGATAGTTCTTCTTACGAACATCAAATTGCTGGTAGAAATGCCTTTATTAGTTGTTTAAATCTTTCTTCGCCAAGTTCTTGGGATTTGGCCAATGATAATAGTTATGATTTTGTTTTAGAATATCCTTTAGCAAAAGGAGTTTGTCCTTCACCAGTACCGGCTAATTCTCTTTTAGCCAAACTTTCTTCTTTTTTCGGTATTTCTCAAGCCAATTTATTTACCCTTATCTTTTCCTTATTTGTTCTAATGTTAGTTTTCTTGCTTTGGTATCTCTTTATTATTAGGAGGAGGGAAACTATTTAAGAGTTCTTCCGAAGATAATTAACAACGGCTAAAGCAGCTTTGGCTCCTTCTCCGCAAGCAGTGATTATTTGCTTATAAGGGCCAACATTGACGTCGCCAACTGCAAAAAGTCCAGGAGTCTTAGTTTGATAAGTTTCAAAATCTACTTTTATTTCGTCTTTTTCGTTAAAGTCAACCAATCCTTTAGCAAAAGCAGTGGCTGGTTGAGAGCCGATAGCGACAATAACTTTTTCAGTTGGAATAATAAATTTCTTTTTTTCTTTCTTGTTTTGACAAAGAACTGCCTTGACGTAATTTTGGCCTTGAATTTTTTCTAAAATAGTTGAGGGTAGTAATTTTATTTTTTGAATCTTTTTGACTTTTTCTTGAAGAATTTGACTGGCTTTGAATTCCTTTTCTGCTTCTAAGAGATAAATCTCTTTGGCTATTTTTGAGAGAATCAAAGCATTACCAAAACCAGAGTTGCCGCCGCCAACAATAACTATTTTTTTTCCTTTAAGAGAATTTATTTTTTGAGGAAGGTCATAATCTACTCCTTTGCCAAGAAATTTTTTCTCGCCAGGGACTTCTAATGGTCGAGGGTCGGCGCCAGTAGCAATAATAACCGCTTTGCCTTTAAAAATTTTTTTCTTTTTGGTCAAAATTGAGAAAACTTCTTTTTCTTTTTTTATTTTGTTAACTGTTTCTTTTTTTATTTCCGGTTGGTAACTTTTCAGATGGCTTTCAAATTTTTGAATAAATTTTCTAGCAGAAATTTTTTTAAAGCCAGGATAATTTTCAATAAAAATCCCTTTTCTTTCAATTCTTTTTATTTGGCCGCCAAAATTTTTAGCGATTATTAGAGTTTTCAAATTTTCTCGTTTAGCAAAAATGCCGGCTGTTATTCCGGCTGGGCCAGCACCGATAATGATTAAGTCGTAAATTTTTTCTTTCATTTTTGGTAAATTATAACTGATTTTTACTTTTCTAGCAAAAAAATTCTGCAAAAGATAAGATATACCTTTGATGCCTGTAAAGTACTAGAAATAAAGAAAAACTACAGCGTAAAGCGCAAAACGAATTTATCTCAAATCTCAAATGTCAAATGTCAAATCCATATGTCAAATGTCAAATCTAAATTCAGTAAAGAAAATCCTAAATCCTAGATCCGAAATTCTAAACAAAATTCAACCCTGAACCACTAAAGGGTTCTGGGTTGCCCAGAACCCGAGATGGTTCTGGGCAATGTTCCAAATTCTAAACATTTGTAATTTGTAATTTGGGATTTGGGATTTCGTTTAGGATTTCGCCACAGCCCTAAATTCTTTAGGGCTGGGTTATCAGATTTCGGATTT
>CALGBJ010000093.1 GCA_937877385.1 uncultured bacterium | reverse complement strand
AATTCCAATAGAAGATTAGGTTGGAATTTGTTTAGGATTTAGAAATTAGGATTTTGAATTTGAATAAATTAGCTTTACGCTTTACGCTTTAGCTTTACACTTTGCACTTTGAGTTTTAAACTTTTTACTATGTCCAAAGAATCATTTGAACAATTTTTTAAAAGACAGGAGGAGAAATTAGATAAAGCCGAAAAGATGGTTGAGGAAGTTAAGAAGGAATTAAAAATAGAGGAATTTGAGATGGTTGAAAAGCCAGTCAAAGAATTGAAAAAACTTTGGAAAGAGAATAAGGAAGAGATTAGGAAGAAAGGGTGGGTTTTCCAAATTTTCTCTTTCCTTTCTTCCCTTCCTCTACCTGAAACCCCTTCTTCTCTTTTAGAAAGAATTTCCAATAAATTCCTAAAAGAATTTGATTGGAAGAAGTTTGAAAGAAGAAGGCTTGAGAAAGATTCAGGTCTTTTCCTTTCTGCTTTCTTGAAGAAAAATATTGAAAACTATGTTTTGTCTCAAAAAAGAAAAGGCATTAAGGAAGAAAACATTAAACCAATTGAAGTTCGTCTTAATATTAAGGAATTACCAATTCATTTTGATTATTTAGGTTATCAAAATCCCAAAAAACTACATTTGATTATTGAAGGAGATTGTGGAAATTTGACCGGAGATAGAATGCAAGGCGGAAGAATAATTGTGAAAGGAAATTGTGAGGTGTGGACCGGAGAAGATATGCAAGGTGGAGAATTAGATATCAAAGGAAAAGTAAAATCTTTTGGTATGTCTACCTTTTCTCCCAACAATAAAGGCACCATCATTTGGAAAAACACCAAAATCTGGGAAAATGGAAATTGGACTAAAGAAGGAAAAGAAATGTGGGAGAAAGGCGAGATTCCGGTGGGGTAGATATTGTGATTTGTTTGGAATTTAGGATTTTGTCCAATGCCACTAAAGGGTATTGGGCAACCCAGCCCAGTACCACTAAAGGATACTGGATTTCCGAAAACTCTTTAGTAGTTCTGGGTTGAATTTATTTGTAATTTGTGATTTGTAATTTGGAATTTTTTTAACTACTATGCCCAAAAACCCATTTGAAAAAATAAAAATTTCAAAAGTGGAAGGAGAAGAGAAAAAACCTGAGAAAGAAAAGAAAGAAGAAAAAGAAGAAGAACTTAAACCCTGGATAGAAAAAATGCAGAAATTTTTAGAATCAAAAAGAGATGTTTTTAATACTTTTGCTCAAGATGCTTCTTTAAGATATATTGCTAATACGGGATTTTATATTGATTTTAAAAAAGGAGAAATTCATTCAGATGTTTTATGGTTTAAAGAAAAATTTAGACCAGAAGAAATTGAAACAATGGTAGAATGGGCTCATTTTCATGAATTATCTCATTTTTTGGAATATGCTGAAAGTCCTGAAACAGTTTTAGAGAATTTTGTTTATATTGAAGAAAAAGCCAAACAACTGGCACCTAAAGTTTTAGAAATTTGGAAAAAGAAGGGTGGTGGTGATTTGCCTGATTATTTAAAAAAAGAAATTAAAATTCCTCCTAAAGATAAAGAGAGGAAAGAATTTGAAAAAATAACTTTAGGAGAAAAATTGGCTCAAAACGTAATTTATCGAGCCCTTCATCGGTTTTATAACATTTTTGATGATGTCTCGGTTAATTCTTTAATCAGAAGAAGAACTTTCAAGTTTGAAGAAAACTCTAAAGGAGATAATTTGGTTAAGAAACTTTATCAGGAAAAATTGTTTCCGGGTACAGATTTTTCTAAAAGACCGCTCCATCTTCAATTGCTTGATCCTTACCTTAGAAAAGAAATGATTCCTGAAGAAAAAATTAAAGTTTCTTCAGAAATTGAGAGAATTAGGAAAAAGATTAGTTATTTAGGCGAGGATTATTCTGAAATTGAAAAATTCAATCAAGAATTAATTGAAAGAAGCGAGTCAAAAGAAAGATATTCTCGACTCCAAAGGATTTTGGAGCCAATTTATTTAGATTTGCTTTTTAAAGACCTAGAAAAAGAACCGGTTCCTTTACCGTCACAGAAAGCTGAAGGAGAAGGTGAAGAAGGTGAAGGCTTCCAAATACCCTTTGAAGATGATTATAAAGATTACGAAGATAACTCTCCAGATCAATTTTCAGAAGAAGATATTAAAAATTGGACCGAAAAGAAAAAAGAAGAAAAAAACAAAGAAGAGGAAGAAGAAAAAAAGAAAGAAGAGGAAGATAAAAAGTCATTTGAGGAAAAAGAAGCAGAAATTCAAGAAAAAATGGATAAAGAATGGTGTGAAAGAAATAATATTGAATATTCTCTTCTTCAAAAAGTAAGAGAAATTGAAAAAGAAATAGAGCCATATTTAGAGGAAATGAGTCAATTTTGGAGAAAAATTGTTTTTGGTTATTCAACTGAAAGAGAATTGGAATGGGAAGGACATTATAAATTTGGGACAAGATTAGATATTAACAAATTAATTAGAGAATGGCCTAAAATTGAGAAAGGTGATGTTTCCGAGGTAAAGATAATGGAAAAAAGAATCGCTAAAGAAAAATTAATTCATAAGCCAGAAGTAATTAGAGTAAGATTGGTCTTGGATGTTTCCGGAAGTATGAGTGAAAAAAGGTTAAAAATTTTAAGAGAAATTACAGTTCTTTTAGGCCGTTCTTTGAAAGAATTTAATCATTATTTAGGCTCGGTTAGAGAAACTACTGGTACTAAATTAGTGGCTGATTTAGAAGAATGGATTTTTGAAAGTAAAGCCCAAAAAATTAAACCTTTGGCTGGCGATGATTATCGTTTAAGAAACTGGGAAAAAGATAAAGCAGATTTTATTAAATCAATTGGATATCTTTTTTCAACTGGAGGAACCACTGCTGACCACCTTGCTTTAGAGAAAATAGAGAAATCAATTACTGATTCTGATGTAGAAAGAATTAAACAGGGAAAACTAATGGAAATTTTAATTGAAATTACTGATGGGGGATCAGATAACCCGGAATTAACCCGAGAAATAAAAAATAAATTAAAAGAAAAAGGAATTATTGCTAAAGCATTTCAAATTGAAAAGCCAAGCGAAGGAGAAATAGAAGCATTTAAAACTACTTGGGAAAATGATGGCGATGGAGAAAGAGTGCCTGATCTTTCCAAAGTTTTGCCGGCTTTAACTCAATTTTTAAAAAAATACCTTAAAGATGTTAAGTTGTAACTACTATGCCCAAAGAATCATTTGAACAATTTGTTAAAAGACAGGAGGAGAAATTAGACAAAGCCGAAAAAATGGTTGAAGGAGTTAAGGAGAGATGGAAAGATAAAATAGAGGAATTTGAAATCGAAAAATCAGTTGAGAAATCAGTTAAAGAACTAAAAAAACTTTGGGAAGAGAATGAGAAAAAAGTTGTGAGTAAATCTGGGAATGAAGTTTTCTCTTCCTTCTCCTTTCTCCCTCTGCCTGAAATCCCTCCTTTTCTTTTAGAGAGAACCTCTAATAAATTTTTAAAAGAATTTGATTGGGAGAAGTTTAAAGGAAGAATAGCTCTTGAGTATGATTTAAGTCTTCTCCTTTCTGCCTTCTTGAACAAAAATATTGAAAACTATATTTCTTCTCAAAAAGAAAAAGGAATTAAAGAAGAAAAAATCAAACCAATTGAAGTTCGTCTTAATGTTGAAGAATTACCAGTTCGTCTTAGTTATTTAGGATATCAAAATCCCAAAAAACTACATCTAATTATCGAAGGAGATTGTAAACTTTTTACTGGAGATAAAATGCAAGGCGGAAAGATAATTGTGAAAGGGAATTGTAGAAATTGGACTGCAAGTGAAATGCAAGGTGGAGAGATGATTGTCAAAGGAAATTGTGGGGAGTTGATTGGAGTTGGTATGCAAGGCGGAAAGGTAACTGTTGAAGGAAATTGTGGAGGTAGGGCTGGATCTGATATGCGAGGCGGAAAATTAGATATCAAAGGAGAAGTAGAATCTTTTGATAAATCTGCTTTCTCTCCCCACAATAAAGGTGTCA
>CALGBJ010000092.1 GCA_937877385.1 uncultured bacterium | reverse complement strand
ACATCTGAACCAGCCAACTCAACTTTGGGAAATTTGTCTTGAATTAATTTCAAGTTTGGTCCAACATTGCAGCCAACCTCTAATAAACTTTTAAAAGGATAAAAACTTTCTAATGCTTTCAAAATAAGTTTCCGATGAGGATGATTGACTGACTGCCAATATCCTTCTAACCAATCTTTTTCTCCTATTCGCCAATCCAATTTTTTATCCTCTCTTTTTCTGTTTATCCAATAACTTACATCTTGGGGCATATAAAGTAAATTCCTTGTTTTTTAACCGACCTTTTTTTCTCTTCTTTTGTCATTAATTCTTCCCTTAATTTCTCACCCTTATTTGGTTTAGTAAATTTAATAGGCAAAACCTTGCCAGACAAAGCAATCATCAGTTTAGCCAAATCAGTAATATAAATCTCCTTTAATTCTGGCACACAAATCTGTCCATTCTTTGCTAAAAGAGTCGTTTTTAATATAAAATCTATTGCTTCGCCCATACTAATAAAATACCTTCTCATCTTTTTGTGAGTAACCGTTAATGGTTCATCTCTTTCAATTTGTTTTTTAAAAACTGGCACAACACTTCCCCGACTTGCCAAAACATTTCCAAATCTAACAATTATAAATTCTGTCTTTTTGCTTAATTTACTTGCATTTAAGCAAGATAACTCGCCTGCCTTTTTTGTCTCTCCATAAAAACTACTTGGATTAACTGCTTTGTCAGTAGAAATAAAAACAAATTTCTTAACTTTGTGTTTAAGTGAAGCATTTATTAAATTTATCGTTCCTGTAATGTTAGTTTGAATAAATTCATCTTTCCATTTTTCGCCCCAAATAACGTGTTTGTAAGCCGCACAATGAAAAACAATGTCTGGACAATATTTTTTGAAAATACGATTTATTTTTGCTCCATCTCTAATATTAGCCAAAATCAATTCTGTTTTTTTAGGATACTCTTCCCATAAATCAAACAAACCGCTCTCGTCTTGATCTAAAATAAAAACTTTTTTAACTGGCAACTCAACCAACCTTTTAGTCAAATTACTTCCTATTGATCCTGCCGCCCCAGTTATCAACACTTTTTTATTTTTGAAAAAATTCTCTAATCGTTTTGATAACATAATTTACTTGTTTATTCGTTAATTCCGGATAAAGTGGCAAAGATAAAACTCTATCT
>CALGBJ010000091.1 GCA_937877385.1 uncultured bacterium | reverse complement strand
GTTCGTCTTAAAACAACTTCTTCTCGGTGTTTTAAATAATAGGAAAGAATTTCTCTTAAAGAGAGGGTTTGTGGTTGGATGCCGTCAACTAAAGCAACCATATTAAAATGGAAAGCCTTTTGGAGTTCGGTATGTTTGTATAATTGATTGATTATTTTTTGAGGAATAACTTCTTTTTTAAGTTCAATGATTATTCTTAAACCCTCTCGACTTGATTCATCTCTGATATTCTTTATTCCTTCAATAATTTTTTCCTGACCAAGGAGAGCAATTTTTTTAACTAATTCGGCTTTATTGACCTGGTAAGGAATTTCGCTAATTAGAAGGTAGTTTTTATTTTTTTCTTCTTCAACTTCAACTTTTCCTCTAATAATTATTTTACCTCGGCCAGTGGTGTAAATTTCTTTTAATTCTTTTCGGCCTAAAAGATAACCGCCAGTTGGAAAGTCTGGTCCTTTGATGTATTTGAGAATTTCTTCAATTTTTGCTTCTGGTTGGTCAAGAAAGTAAACCAATCCGTCAATTACTTCGCCTAAGTTGTGAGGCGGGATATTGGTGGCCATACCAACGGCTATGCCGATAGTGCCGTTAACTAAAAGATTTGGTAGTTTGGCTGGTAAGACAGTTGGTTCTTTTAAACTTCCGTCATAATTATTTTGCCAATCGACAGTTTCTTTTTCAATGTCTTCTAATAAAAGAGAAGAAATTTTTGCCAGTTTGCATTCAGTGTATCTCATACTAGCTGGCGAATCGCCGTCAATTGAACCCCAATTTCCTTGGCCTTTAATTAAAGGATATCTTAGCGAGAAATCTTGGGTTAAGCGAGCAATTGTTTCGTAAACTGCTTGGTCGCCGTGAGGGTGGTATCTGGCTAAAGTGCTACCAACAACACTGGCTGATTTTTTGAATTTGCTTTCGGCTTTCAAGCCATCTTGCCACATTGTCCAGAGAATTCTTCTGGCTACTGGCTTTAAGCCGTCCCTGATGTCAGGCAATGCCCTAGAGATGATTACGCTCATAGCGTAATCAAGATAGGACTCTTTAACTTCTTCACTTATTGGTCGGGGAATAATTTTTTCCATTATTGATAATTTTAGTTATTTCTTTTCAATAGTCAATTTCAAATCCTAAACTACAAACCTTTATTTAGGGTTAAAAGGTTAGGAAGCCAGTTTGGTAAAGAGGTTAGGAATTTGGTGTTATTGCATTTTAAAATCTCAAATCTCAAAACTCAAATCTCAAATCCACATCTTAAATCTCAAATCTAAATTTTAAAATTCTAAATCCGAAATCCTAAATCCTAAACGAAATCCCAAATCTCAAATTCTAAATCCCAAACGTTTAGAA
>CALGBJ010000090.1 GCA_937877385.1 uncultured bacterium | reverse complement strand
TTCTTAGAAGTACTTCATAAAGTTTGCTTCTGGATAAACTTCTATCCTGAAAGAATTAATATCTTTACCTTTCATTCGGGGAGTTGCTTTGGGCCAAACTATTTTGAAATGCCTTTCTTCTAAACTCTTAACAATTTCTTGGTTTGTTTGGGAAAGAGTAATAATTTGATTTTTTTCATCCCGGATAATGGCTTTAATTTCTACTTTCTCCAAATCAAGAGCCGAATGATTGGTTAGAACTCCTTCAAGCCAATAATAAGGTTCATCAAGAGAAAAGCCTAAATGGTCTCTAATATCTCTAACAGTTAACCATTGGTGATATTTTTCTTTAAATTTTTTCCAATTGAAAGAAGTTATTTTTATTTTGATATGCTTCACTTCTTCCTGACTAACTGGCCAGTCAAAAGAGAAGATATACTTTGTTTGTCTTGGTAAAAGAAAATCATATCCTTTTTTTTCTTCAATTATTTCGCCAATTTCATTTGTTAAAGAAATTTGATAAATAAAGCTAATTAGACCCATTTCTTCGTTTGGATTTTTAACTTTAAAAACAACATCACCTTTGTTTTCTTGGCTTGGCACGAATTTCGCTTCTAAAATTGATGGTTCTTGAGGCGGTTGTGGTGGTGGTGTTCGTCTTTCAGTTATTTTTTGAAAGATAAAAAAAATTATTAAAGAGAAAATAGCCAGATAGAAGCAACCAAAGAAAAGTTTTTTAAAAAATCTCTTGCCTAGAATAAATTGCATAGAGGTATTGTTTATGATAAAATGAAATTGATTACTGGTTGATAATTGATAATTCTTATCTATTATATCTTTTTTGGAAGGACTATGCAAACAAAAAAGAATTTCAAATTAATTTTTGGCTTAGGCAATCCAAAGAAAGAATTTCTTTTTAGTCGGCATAATATTGGCTTTCTTTTTCTTGATTTTTTGGCTGAGAATTTGACTTTAAAGAAATGGCAAAGAGGCAAGGGCTTTTTTTATCAAAAAGGAACAGTTGGTAAAAGAGAGATTGTTTTAGTTAAGAATGGTTTTTTTATGAATGAAGCCGGCCTTTCTTTGAAAAAAGCCAAAGATTTTTTTAAGGTCAAAAATAAAGAAATTTTAATCATTCAGGACGACAGCGATATTCCTTTTGGCAAATTTAAATTTTCTTGCCAAAAGGGTTCGGCTGGTCACAGGGGAATAGAATCAATTTTTAAAATTTTGAGAAGGAAAGACTTTTGCCGTTTGAGATTGGGCGTCAGAAAGACAACTAAAGAAGGCAAACATCTTAAAGCCGAAAAATATATTTTAGAACCATTTAATCAGAAAGAAATCACTCTTTTGCCAGAAATTTTTCAAAAAACCCTTGACATAATTTTTTAATTCCTTAGATTTTTTGTCAGAAAATAAAAAAATTAAAAAAATAAAAAAGAGAGGAGGTGAGAGGAAATGACAGATCCGGATTATAACCCAAAAGTTGCCAAGGAAGAGTTAGAAGAAGATGTAGAAAATTTAAAAAAGGCGTCGAAGATGCTTCTCGATGGATTTCGGATTGCTCGGGAGAAAGTTAAGTATATAACAGAGAAAGATGGTAATGATGTTGTTGGGATTCAAGCAGAGAAGATTCTGTCTCAGATAGATTTTTTAAAGGAAAATCTATCTAAGATAGAAAAGCAGATGATTGGTTTGGTTGGGAAGGAGGAATTTTGGGAATCTCCTGAGCGAATTATTGCTCGTGGAGACTTTCCGTATCTTACTTGATTTTTCTTGAGAAAATTTAAATTCCAAGAGGTCTTTTTTTAAAGGCCTCTTTTTATTTTAATTGTTTTTCTCTTCTAAAAGAGTTTTAGCTTCTTTATTGAGAGAGAGAAGTTTTTTTAAAGGCAAACCGCTCTTTTGAGAAAATTTTTCCAAGTCAATTTGAAGGATGTCTTTGGCTAACATTATTTTTACTGAATTAAAAAAAGGAACAAAACTTTTTTTAAAAGAAGGTAGAATAGTAATCGGATATAATCTTTTTTCTTCAATAATTTTTTCTAAACTCTTTCCTTTTGGATAACGCCAGCCAAGCAGTCCGGTTTTTTTACATTGAGAAAATTTAATAGTCGCTCGGCTAAATTTGTTATTAGTAACTAAAATAGTTTGCCAATTAAGATTTTTTAATTTTTGGAGAGAATTTCCTTCCTTGATATCTAAAAAACGAGCATAGTTAGCCAAGGCAACTTTGGAATGAATTAAAGATTCTCCTCGATTTCTGAATTTGCATTCACCGAAATAGAGAAAATTATCTTTTTGAGCCAGAAAGTCAATTTCATAAGAAAGGCATTTGCCTTGAATGATTTGGTTTAACTTGACCTTAAAACCGTTATTTGAAAAAATTTCGCCAATAAATTTCTCAAAAGGGAAACCACTTGGTCCAAGTTTGAAGAGGGATTGTTTGAGATGAAATTTTAGAGCGGCTCGAGGAGATTCTTGGGAAAGGAGTTTTTTAATTCTTTGGAAGATCCTCAAAGTCCTAATTCCTGGATAAACTTCTTTTTCTATTTGCTGAGAAATTTTTTCTGCCAGTTGCTTACTAGCCCCGGCTTTTCTAGCGCTTTGATAAACTTTCCTCGGAGAAAAAAATTCTTTTTCTCCTCTTGAATTTATAACATAAACTTTGTTTACCATTCAACTTCTTAATTTTGCTTTTAGTTTTTTTTCTAAAGTCCGGACAATTTTTTCTATTTCTTTTTTGACTTCCTCTTCTCGCAAACTTCTTTTATCTGATTGAAAAATTAAATGAAAAGATAAACTTTTTTTGTTTGGCCCAAGTTCTTCTCCTTGATAAAAATCAAACATATCAACATCTAAAAGAATAGGAATCTTCAGTTGGCTAATAACTTCTAAAATTTCATCAACTTTGACTTCTTGGTTGACTACCAAAGAAATATCTTTAATGACTGCTGGAAAAGGAGAAATTGGTCGAAAATCTCTTTCTTCTTTAGTTAGGGAAAAAAGAATTGGCAAATCAAATTCACCTAAAATTAATTTAAGATTGGTAGGTTTGCAAGAAAATTCTTTTAAGATAGATGGTTTGACTTGACCAAAAGAACCAATTATTTTTCCTGAAGATTCTATTAGAGCCGATTTTTTAGGAAAGAAAATTCCAGACAAAGGAGAATTTTTAGTTTCTTTAATTTCTTTAAAAGAGTAATCCTCTTTAGCCAAATTTAAACCTTCCAAAATTTTTTCAATAATTCCTTTTAGAAGAAAGAAAATTTCTTCTTTTGAATTTTTTTGAGCTAATAAAAGAGCCAAATTTTTCTTTTCTTTGATATTGTTTTTTTCTTCAAAGAAAACCTTACCAATTTCAAAAATCCTCACTTCTTCAAAGAATTTTAAATTTAAAGAGGCAGTTTTGAGAAGGTTAATTGAAAGGAGTGGCCTTAAAAATTTAAATTCTTGAGAGGTTGGATTAAGAAGGGGGAGAGCGTCTTTTTCTAAATTAAAATTTTTCAAATCTTTCTGGCTGACCAAGGAATAATTGTAGACCTCATCAAAGCCAAGAGAAACTAAATCTCTCTTAACAGCTTTTTCAAATTCATTTTCCTCGTTTTTTCTTGCTGGCTGCAAAGAAGATAGAGGAAATTCTTCTTTGATTTTATCATAACCAATTATTCTAATTACTTCTTCGTAAAGGTCTTGAGGCAAGTTTATGTCTTTTCTAAAAAAAGGTACTTCAAAAAGATAAATTTTTTCATTTTTTATTTTTTTTGGATAAAGAAATTTAATTCCTAAAGAAGAGAGGATTTTTTTAACCTCGGAAAAATTAATTTCTTCGCCAGTTATTTCAGTGAATTGCTTCAAATCAAAGTAAATTATTTTCCTTCTTTTTTCAATTTTTCCTTGGAAAATTGTTCCAATTAATTTTCCTTGACTATATTTTTGGATCAAGTTTATTAAGCGAAAGAGAGATTTTTTTGCTAATTCTGGCGGCAAGTCATAAGAAAAAGTTGAAGAAGCATCGGTTGAAAGATTTAATTTTTTAGAAGTTTGATAAATTAAGGACTGAGAAAAACTAGCTGATTCTAAAATAATATTTTTTGTTGTCCAATCTACTTCGGCTTTTTTTCCTCCTTTAATGCCAGCAATGGCTAAAGGTTCTTTTTTATCAGCAATAACTAAAATTTCTTTATCAAGAGAAACTTTCTGATTGTCTAAAGTAATAATTTTTTCTCCTTTTTTGGCCCTTCTGATATTAATTTCTTGGCCTTCAATTTTGTCTAAATCAAAACAATGAGTTGGTTGACCAGTTTCCAAAAGGAGATAGTTTGTTAAATCAACAATGATGTTATGAGGAGAGATATTGTGTAAGAGGAGCAATTTTTTTAGCCAATCAGGCGATTCTTTAATTTTTATTCCTTTAATAATAGCGGCTGAATAAAAAGGGCAGTCATTATTGTTTTCTATTTTTACTCTAAATTTTGTTCTCTTAACTTTTTCTTTTAAAAGAAAGTCTGGTTTAGAAAAGAAATCATCAAATTTTTCTTGATTGAGTGCCCGAATTTCTCTAATTAAGCCGAGATAATTAGCGCAATCAACATAACGGTTAGGCAAAATATCTACTTCTAAAAGAATATCATCATTTTCCTTTTTAAGAGAAGTTTCAAAAGAATGAGCATCTAAAAGTTTAGCCAATTTTTCTGGTCGGGGGATTTTAGGATAATATTTTTTTAGTTGTTGATAGGAAAAAATCATTTCCTTTTTTCTTTTTTGACTAAAGTCAAAAGAGGTGAAGCTAAACAGATAGAGGAGTAAGTACCAACTAAAATACCAATTAAAATAATTAAGGAGAAATCAAATAAACTATCTGGACCAAAAAACAAGAGAGCCAAGAGAGGCAAGGAGGTGGTTAAAGAAGTATTTATTGAACGGGAAATAGTTTCGTTTAAACTTTGATTGACTATTTCTTCAAAGGGTGCTTGACCGAGTTTTTTTCTTAAATTTTCTCTTGTTCTGTCAAAAACAACAATAGTGTCGTTAACTGAATAACCCATAATAGTCAAAAGAGCAATTAGACAGATTGAATTGAATTCGCCGCCAAAAAAATGACTCCAAACAACATAAAAACCAAAAGCAATAATAACATCATGAAATAAAGTTAAAATAGCAATTAAACCATATTTCCAAGAAGAAACTGGCCGAGAGACCTTGCGAAAAGCAATGGTTAAATAGACAACAATGCCAATTAGAGACAAAATGCCAGCTAAGATGGCTTTATTTTTTAGAGCTGAACTAATTGAAGGGCTAATGTTTTCAAATTTTTTTTCTTCTAAATCAGGAAATTTCTTCTTTAATTCTGAAACAATCTTCTGATGGGTGTCTTCGTCAACATTGGCAAAGCGAATTAGATAATCATTGCCTCCTTTATCGACAATTTCTATTTTACCAAGATTGAGATTGTCAAAAACTTGCTTAATTTCTTCTTCTTTGACAATTTCTTTGACTTCAATTTCTAATAAAGAGCCACCAGCAAAATCAACGCCCAATTTTATTTGCCAAAACAAAAGAGCAATAATACTCGCCAGAACAAGAAGGGAAGAAAGAATAAAGAAAATTTTTCTTTTTTTAACAATTTGAAAAGTCATAATTTATTTTTCAAATAATTCTAAAAAAACTCTAGTGGCGATCATTGCCGTAAAAATGCTTAAGATAATACCTAAAGAAAGAGTCAGAGCAAATCCTTTAAGAATGCTGAAGGTTAGATAAAAAAGAATAAGAGCAACCAAAATAGTCGTTAAATTTCCGTCTCTGATTGAAGGCCAAGCCCGAGAAAATGCCTGACGAATAACAGCCTTTTTAGGCAGATTTCCTTTTTTCTCTTCTTTAAATCTTTCAAAAATAAGGATGTTAGCGTCAACTGCCATTCCTAAAGAAAGAATAAAGCCAGCAATTCCAGCCAG
>CALGBJ010000089.1 GCA_937877385.1 uncultured bacterium | reverse complement strand
CAAAATCCCGTCCTGGCAACAGGGTGAGGGTTCGACTCCCTCTCCGGGCACTTAAAATTCGCGCGGGACTCACCCAGAACCACGTAGGGTTCTGGGTGCCCAGTACCCTTGTGGTACTGGGCAAAATCCCGTCCTGGCAACAGGGTGAGGGTTCGACTCCCTCTCCGGGCACTTAAAAAATTTTATGGCTGAAATAATTTTAAATGAAAAAAATTTTTCTGAAGAAGTTTTTCAAAGTGATAAGCCAGTATTGGTTGATTTTTGGAGTGAGTATTGTCCGCCTTGTCAATTGATTAGCCCAATCATTGAAAAAATTGCTGAAGATTTTCAAGGAAAAATCAAAGTTGGTAAACTTAATGTTGACCAGAATCCTTTGATAGCCAGCAGTTTTATGATTGAAGCTATTCCAACTTTGCTTTTTTTTAAAAACAGAAAAGTTGTCGAGAAAATTGTTGGTTTGGTTTCTTATGAAGTAATTAAAGAGAAAATTGAAGAAATTTTGAAAACAGAAGAAGAATGATTTTGTTTCTCTTCTAATTTTTTAATGAAAAATTATCAATGATAGAAATAAAAGAAGAAGAAATAAGGGAGTTGGAAAAGGAATTAAGTGAGTATGCTCAAGAAAATGGTTTTGTTTTAAACCCAGACAAACAAGCTAGAGAAGCGATAATTAAGGGCTTGCTGGTTAATCAAAAAAGATATAGAAAGAGATACTGTCCCTGCCGTCGAGTAAGTGGTGATTTAGAAGAGGATAAAAAGAAAATTTGTCCTTGCTGGTGGCATAAAGAAGAAATTGAAAAGGAAGGTCATTGTCATTGTCGTTTGTTTTGGAAAAAAGATAATTTTAATAAAAATGAAAATAATTCCAGCGATTTTAGAAAAGGATTTTAAGAAGGTAAAAGAAAAAATTGTTGCCATTGATGATATTTTTGATTTAATTCAAATTGATATTTGTGATGGTAAATTTGTTAAAAATAAAACCTGGCAGGAAAGTCAGCAATTAAAAAATCTAAAAACTAAAGCAAGATTTGAAATTCACTTGATGACTGAAAATCCAGAAAAGGAAATAAAGAAATGGCAATTTGATAAAATTAAGAGGATTGTTTTTCATTATGAATCGTTAAAGGATTTAAAAAATTTTTCTTGGTTGAAAAGTGTTCCTAAAAAAATTTCTTTAGGGATTGCTTTAAATCCAAAAACTAAAATAGAAGTTCTTCAAAAAATTCCTTTAAGATATTTTTCTTATATTTTGTTTTTGGGAGTTGAGCCAGGTCGGCAGGGTCAAAAGTTTCAGGAAGGAGTTTTGGAAAAAATTAAAAGAATAAAGAGAGTTAATTGGCTAAAAAAGAAAATAAAAATTGGTCTTGATGGCGGAGTAAACGAAAAAAACATCCGCAAAATAAAAAAAGTAGATTTAGATTACTTAATAATCGGTTCTTATTTTTGGAAAAAATGGAGAAAATTAATGAAAAAATCAATAAAGAAGAAATGA
>CALGBJ010000088.1 GCA_937877385.1 uncultured bacterium | reverse complement strand
TTACCCCGTACCACTGAGGGTACGGGGTAACCCTGAATCTCACATGGTTCGGGGTTAGATTTAAGATTTTAGATTGAGAAGTTTTGAGATTTGAGATTCAAATATCAATAAATATCAATAAATATCAATGAGTATCTATAAATACTTTTGAGTTTTTAAAGAAGTATAAGGGATTTTTTAGTAATAACTCTTTTTGAGCCAATTTAGGAGGTTGAGAGTATCAGTGACTCTTGACTTTGAATTTAAAACAATAATCACTGCTGGTTCGCTTTTTTCTTTCCATTGGAAAATAGAGATTAAAGTGCCGTTGGCTTGATTGGTATAACCAGTTTTCCCTCCCAAAAAATCATTTCTTTTAGCTAGAGGATTGATATTAGTTAATTGAATTTTTCTCTTTGAGGAAATAATTTCTTTTTCTTCAATTTGGCTAATTTTGAAAATTTCTGGCTTATTAAACCAGATGTATTTTGTTAATTTAAAAAGGTCTTCAGCGCTTGCTCGATTCAAAGAAGAAAGGCCAGTTGGTTCAGCAAAAAAAGTGTTATTTAAATTAAGTTCTTTGGCTTTCTTTTGCATTCGCGAAGCAATGTCTGGTAAAGGGATACTGAAAGCCGCTGCTGCTTGATTGCTGGAGGCGATTAAAGCCATTGCCAGAAGATCTTTAACGGAAATTTTTTCTCCCGGTAAAAGATTGGTGCCTCTAGAAGTTTCAATTAGAGAAATTTCTTTGGGAATAATGATTTTTTTTTCCAAGGGCAAATTATCCAAAACAATTAAAGATGTCATCAGTTTAGAAAGAGAGGCAATTGGCAAAATTTTCTTTGGTTCTTTTTGGAAAAAGATGAAGTTATCATTAAGGCCAATTATTATTGCTGAAGAAGCGCTGATTATAGGTAAGTCAATTTTTTCTTTTTTTCGCCAAGGAATTATTTGAGAAGAGGAAAGAAAGTTTTCTGTTTCCTCCCTTTCTTTTTTAGAGAAAGAAGGGGTTGAGAGGGGGGATGGATGGTTTGAAGGAGTATTTCTTACCTCGGCTTTTTTTAATTTTTCTCTTTTTTCCTTAGAAGGAGAAGGAGAAGAAAGTACAGGGGTTTTTTTCAAAATAAGAGGAGAGGAAAGTAAAGAGAAATTTTCTTTAAAAAACTTTTTAATTTCTTCTTGATTAATCTCTTCTTGTTTATTTTCTTTTTTTTGCTCTTTTTTATTTTCTCTTTGTTTTTTCTTTTGCTTTTCCTTTTTTGGAAAACGATTGTCTGATAGTGGTTTTTCTTCAGAGATAAAACCTTTGAAAATCAAAGCCTCGCCAGCAAGAGAATTTTCTTGAGAAGAATAATTTTCTTTTTTTTCTCGATAATTTTTAGCCGAAGAAAAATAATACTTTTGCCAATTTAGCAAAAGAAGCAAAAGGAGAATAAGTAATACTTTAGAGATAATTTGTTCGCTTTTTTCTAAATTCTTCATAGTCAGGTAATTCTTCTTTTCGATTGAGGCCTAAATGGGCTAAAAACTCTGAAGAAATTTGATAAAGGTAGGCATTGGGAATAGTTGGATGTTCTTTTTTTTCTATCAAGCCCCGAAGAGAAAGGACTCTTAAAGGATAATAAGAATTTACTCCTCTAATTTCTTCAATTTGGCTTCTGGAAAGGGGACCAAAATAGGCAATAATAGAAAGAGTTTCTAAGAGAACTGGCGAGAGTTCCTGGCTAAAACTTTCTGAAAGAAAATTCTCAATTTCTGAAGAAATTTCTTTGCTGGTTGTTAATTGAATTTTGTCATCTAAAAAAATTAGAGAAAGCCCTCTTTTTCCTTCTTGATAATCTTTTAAAAGTTCTTCGGCTAATTCTCTAGTTTCGGCTAATTTTAAATTAAGGAATTTTGCCAATCTTTTAATTGGTTGAGGGCTGCCGCTGACAAAAAGGATTCCCTCTAAAATCATTTTCTTTCTTTCTTTCTCTTTTATCATTCTTCTTTAAGAGTTATTTTGATTTTACCGAATAATTCTTTTTGTTCAACAATAATTTTTTCTTGGCTGAACAAATGAAGGATAGCCAAGAAAGAAGCAATTATCTCGTTAATGGGCGGATTCTTTTTTTGAAAGAATTTATTAAATTCAATTATTTTAACTTTCTTTAGAAGTTGATAGAAAGAATTAATTTTTTTGGCTAGATTTATCTTTTTTTCTTTAATTCTTTTTTGAATGTCTTGGTTTAAACTCTCCAAAGAATTGATAAATTTTTTCATTTCTCTATTCAAATCAGCCAGCGAAGTTTTTCCTGGCAGAAAAGCCAGTTTTCTTTTTTCAGCTAAAGGCGGTCGACTAAACATTCTTTCTTTTTTTTGGAAAAGGGAACCAATTTTCTGGCTAACAATTTTAAATTCTTGATAAAGTTTTAATTGCTCCTCTAAATTTTGGCTGATTCCTTCTTCCTCTTCTTCTACTTGCTCTGAAGGCAAAATAGTTCTTGATTTAATAAGCAAAAGTTTGGCTGCCACTACCAGAAAATCAGCGATAATCTCGTTAAGAATTTCTTTTTCAGGATTTTTTTCCTTCAAAGAAGAGAGAAAAAACAAGAAATCATTTGTTATCTTGGCTAAACTTACTTCGGTAATTTCTAATTTTTTTTCTTCAATCAAAGAAAGAAGTTTTTCTAAAGGTCCTTGGTAAATTTCGGTCTCGATTTCAAATTGGAGATTATTATTTTTCTTTTCCATTCCTCTTTTTTAAAACAATAACGAATTCTCCTTTTATTTTATTTTCTTTATTTATCTTTTCAAGGACTTCTTTTATTGAATTTCCCCGCCAAGTTTTTTCAAATTTTTTAGTCAACTCTTTAAAAACAATTGTTTGGTGATTTAAATTGCTTTCCTTATCTATTTTTTCCATCTCTGAAAGAGTTTTAATAATTCTAAAAGGACTTTCGTAAAAGACAATTGTTTTTTCTTCTTTTGTTAGAATTTTTTCCAGAATAACTTTCCTCTTTTTTCTTTTAGGCAGAAAACCAAGAAAGACAAATTGATTGGCTGGCAAGCCAGCCGCTGAGAGGGCGGTTGTTAGAGCTGAAGGTCCGGGAATGGGTTTAATTTCTATTTGAGGGGCTTTTTTGATAATTTCTTCAATTAACTTGCCGGCTGGATCAGCAATGCCTGGTGTGCCAGCGTCGCAAATAAGAGAAATTGTTTTGCCTTCTTTGAGGAGTGAGATGATTTTTTCAACTTTCTTTGGACTTGAATGTTGGTGATAACTCAATAAAGGTTTTTTAATTTGATAATAGTTTAGAAGCTTTTTGCTTACTCGGGTATCTTCGCAGAGAATTATTTCAGAATTTTTTAAAACTTCTACTGCTCGGAAGGTAATATCTTTTAAATTGCCAATAGGCGTAGCCACTATATAGAGCATTTTATTTAATTTTAGCAATAATTTCCTGGCTGACTTCTTCTGGCATCGGTTCTCCGTTAATTGGCACAATCTTTATTTTTTTAGAAAGAAGATATTTTAAAACTGGTTTCGTTTCTTCTCGGTATTTCTTTAATCTTTCCTTGATAGTTTTTTTATTATCTAAAATTCGTTCTTTTAATTCGCCGCCGCAGCAAGGACAGCGAGTAAGTTTTTTTGTTTCTTGATTGTAAATTAAAGTAGCGCCGCAAAGGGAACAAACTCGGCGGTGGGTGTTTCTGAAAATAGAGATTTTTTCTGGAACTTTTAAGAGAAAGACAAAGATATTTTCTTGGCCATAGAGCTTTTCCAGTAGAGGAATAATCCTTTTGGCTTCATAAATTGTTCTTGGCGAGCCAGAAAAAACAATACCTTTTCCTTTTTGGTGGATTTTTTTTATTTCTTGGCTGACAATTTTAGCGACCCAACTCGGTTGACAAAGTTTGCCTTGGCTAAATCTTTCTTTTTGTTTTTTTATTAAAGGGTCTCTGGCTTTTTGAGGATCAAAAATTACTTTTTCAATAACTTGACCTGTATCAAATTCCACTAAAGAAAACTTATTAGCCAAAATTTTTGCCTGAGTGCTTTTGCCTGAGCCTGGTGGGCCAAAAACAATAAAAACAAAATTTCTTTTTTTCTCTTTAGTCATTGATGTAATAGATAAAAGTAAGAAACAAGAAGGTACCTCCCCCTCCTACACCTCCCCCTCCGACTTGAGTCGGAGGGGGAGGAGATGGAAGGTGCTTTTCTCTCCGGAGGAGGGATTCCTCTTTTTTTCTCTCCTTTTCCTTTGGGAAGAGAAATACACCTCTTGCTTTCCTCCCCCTCCTCCGACTTATGTCGGAGGGGAGGATTGAGGAGGGGGAGGGAATAGGAGACCTCCTTCTTCTCCTTTCCTTCTTTAGAATTTACTTGATAATTTTAGGATAGTTTTCCATTTTTGTAAACCCTGTAAAACTCGTAGAAATTCATTGGAATTCCAAATTTCAAATTTAAATACGATCGTATTTAAATTTGAAAATTCAAAATTCTAAACTTCTTGTTTAAGGTTTAGGGTTAAAAGGTTAGGAAGCCAGTTTGGTAAAGGGGTTAAGAAGTTAGTGTTATTACATATTGAAAATTCAAAAATCAAATCTCCCGCTCCAAAGGAGCAAGGCTCGCCCAGTAAAACTGGGCGGCAAAATGCAAAATGATAAATCAAAATGTAAAAAGAATATTCCTCCCCCACCTATATCCTCCCCCTCCCAGAGGGAGGGGGAGGAATTAAGAGGATGTCACCTATTATTTCCTCCCCCTCCTCTGGAGGGGGAGGGGTAAGGAGGGGGGTGGGCATTTTGAATTTTTACTTACTTTTGACATTTGACATATGGATTTGACTTTTGAGATTTGAGATTTAAATTTTTCGCTTTGCGCTTTAAGTTGTGGCTTTGCGCTTTGCACTTTGCGTTTTGCATTTAAATATTATTATTTGCCAAAATTTAAAAAATAAGTATTATAAATTCATAGATACTCATAGATACTCATAGATACTTATAGATACTTATTGATATTTATTGTTTTATTATTTATTAACGAGTTAACGAGTTGTTTGAATTATGAATCTTGAATTATGAATTAGGAATTATGAATTATGAATGAATC
>CALGBJ010000087.1 GCA_937877385.1 uncultured bacterium | reverse complement strand
GCCGCTTTTCCTTCAAAAAATATCTCCTTTTTTCTCCATTTTCATTCCAAAAAAATTATAAGAAATAAAAATTTTTTTGTCAAGAAATTTTATAAGACGAGTACATCTTTGGCAGTTGGCAATTAGCAATTAGCAGTTAGCAGTTGGCAATTAGCAACTGGCTATCAAACAAAAGCGAAAAGCCCAAAATTAAATAAATCTCAAAATTTTCAATCTAAAATCTTAAATCTAAAATCTAAAAACCACATCTAAAAAGTTAAATCTTTTAAAAATATAATTTAAAAGATTAAAGATTTAAGATTTAAGTTGTAGATTTTACTTTTTAGATTTCAGATTTGTTTAGAATTTGTAATTTTGAATTTGGGATTTGTTTGTAATTTGTAATTTGGGATTTGGGATTTTAAAATTGTAGCTTTAAGCCTTACGCTTTAGCTTTGCGCTTTGCACTTTGAGCTTTACGCTTGCATTCGTTTGAGATTTGAATTTTGAGGTTTGAGTTTTTTTTGCAAGGCCTGCTCTTGCCGTTTCTCTGAATTTACAAAAATTTACAAATAAAAGCGATCGCTTTTATTTTTGAAATTTCTAAATTTCAAATTTAATTGCGATCGTAATTAAATTTGATAAAAAACGTATCAGCTATTCCTCTTCAGAAATTTTTATTTTCCTTGTTTTAGCCTTCTCTATTTTTGGTAATTTAATAGTGAGAATTCCTTTTTTATAAGATGCCTTTATTTTGTCTGCCTGAACTTCGCAAGGAAGAATTATTTTTCGAGAAAATTTTCCCCAAAGACATTCCCGGCGTAAATATTCTACTTCCCTCTCTTTCTGCTTCATCTTTCTCTCTCCTTTAATAATTATCATATCATCATTGAGAGTAACATCTATATCATCGGCTTCCACTCCAGCAATTGGAGCAACGATAAAAACACTGGTCGGTGTTTGGAAAACATCAACTGGTAAAATTCCTTCTTCTTCACTCTCTTCCTCCCACTCTAAAAAAGAATCCTTCTCTTCATCTTCTTCGTTTTTCTTCTCGTCTCTTTTTATTTCTACCTTTGCCCCAACTGGCTTAAAAGAATAATCCTCTTCAGCATCCAGAGAATTAACTTTCAAAATCTCTTCCCTGTCTTGCTCGTTATCTTTCTTCTCTAATTTTTTTTCTTCTTTTTTTTCTTCGCTCATTTTATTAGTAATTTTTCCTCAAAACTAAATTATAAATAAATTTAAGAAAAAATAAAGCCAGAAAGAAGAAAAAAAGAATAAAAACAATAGAACTTTTTGGTGAAAGAATTATACAAAAATTAAACAAAGAATGCAAACTGGTAGATCCTAACAAACCAAGAAGAAAAATTGCTTTCTTTCTTAAAAGAATACTATAAGACCAAAAACAACCAAGCAAACCAGAGGAAAAACAATGAAGAAGAGTTGGTCCCAAAAATCTAAGAAAACTTGTTAAAAAAAGCGATTGAAAAAATAGAGAAGAGAAAGGAGTAAAATTATAATTAAAGCCACCTAAAAGAATTAAAAAGTTTTCAGCGCAGGCAAAACCTAAAGCCGAAGTTATCATATAAAGAAAGGGGTCTGATTTTTCATCAAAATATTTCTTTCTTGAAGCCCAAATTCTTACCCCAGCAAACTTAGCTACTTCTTCTATAAAAGCAAAAACAATTAAACCGACGGCTGCTTCTTTAAGGAAAATAGAGAAAATAAAATTGCTTGCTCTCTTTAAAAAAAGCTCCAAAGCTAAGGTTGGCAAACTAAAAAAAATACCCAAGAAAAAAGTAATCAAAATTGCCTTTTTTGGCTCTGGCCGAGGATCTTTTTTTAAAAAAAATACCAGCCAAGCTAAAGAAGGTAAAAGAGAGAAGATAATAAACCAAATTAAATTTTCTCCTAAATAGGCCATTTTTCAATCATTAAAAACTTTTCTTTTCTTTTTACAGGTAATTCCTGATAAATTTCTTCGGTCAAAAAAGGCAAAAAGGGATGAAGAATTTTCAAAGAAGTTAAGAGAATGTAAAACAAAACCTTAACAATTTTTTCTTTTTCTTTTCTGCTTTTTGCCTGAGAAATTTCCTTCTTGGCTTTCTCTAAATAAATATCGCAAAAATCATGCCAAAAGAAATTATACAAATTTTCTTCGGCTGAAGCAAATCGAAATTTCTCTAAATCGTCATTCACTTCTTTAAGTGTCCTTTTTAATTTTCTCAAAATCAAATTATCAGCCCTAGATAAATTTTCCTCCTTAATTTTTATTTTTGAACTGCTAAAAATTAAATTTAAACTGGCAACTTGAGTTAAAACAAACCTGCTAGCATTCCAAATCTTATTGCTAAATTTCTTCGCCATTAAAAGGTGTTCTTCAGAAAAATGGATATCTTGGCTGCCTTTCATTTGCCAAAGCAAACCAAACCTAGTAGCATCAGCGCCGTATTTCTCTATCAAATCAAGAGGATCAATACCGGTACCAAGCGACTTCGACATTCTTTTACCTTCTTTAGTTAGAATAGTCGGATGAATAATCACCTGACTAAAAGGAATTTTTTTTAGGAAATAAATTCCTGAAAAAATCATTCTGGCTACCCAAAGATTAATAATATCTCTAGCCGTAGAAAGAACATTAGTCGGATAAAACTTCTTCAAATCCTTAGTTTTCTTGGGCCAACCAAAAACAGCGAACGGCCAAAGAGCCGAAGAAAACCAAGTATCTAAAACATCATCTACCTGCTTTGGTTGGCATTTCTGACAAATAGGGCATTTCTTTGGTTTCTTTAAAGAAAGGAAATATCTCTTCTCTTCTTCCATTTCTTCTTTGCTTTGGCAACGCCAAAGAGGCAATCGATGCCCCCACCAGATTTGTCTAGAAATGCACCAATCTTTAACATTTTTTAACCAATCAAAATAAATTTTCTCCCACTTCTTTGGATAAAATTTTATTTTGCCCTGCTCAACAGCTCGGATAGCCAAATCAGCTAAATCTTTCATTCTAACAAACCATTGTTTAGAAATTAATGGTTCAATCTCAGTATGGCATCGTGAGCAAATAGGAAGAGAATGAAAATATGGTTCAATCTTCTCTAAAAATCCGAGTTTTCTTAAATCTTCAACTACCTTCTCCCTGGCTTCCTTTGTTTTTAAGCCCTGATATTTCTCTGGTGCTGGCGAACAAATCCTCCCTTTTTCATCAATTACTTTTATTCTTTCTAAACAATGCCTCTGGGAAACTTCAAAGTCATTATGGTCATGAGCCGGAGTTATTTTGAGAACGCCAGTGCCAAATTCCTTATCAACAATCTCATCAGCAATAATCGGAATTTCCCTACCAACTAAAGGTAAAACAACTTTTTTGCCGATTAATTTTTGATATCTCTTGTCAGTTGGATTAACAGCCACAGCCGTATCGCCAAACATCGTCTCTGGCCGGGTAGTAGCAACTACAAGAAAATCCCGGGTTTTGAACTTTGAACCTGCTAAAGGATATTTAATAAAATACAAACCTCCTTCCTCTTCTTTGTATTCTAATTCTAAATCAGACAAACTCGTCTCGCATCTCGGGCACCAATTAACCGTTCTTTCTCCTAAATAAATCAAATTATTTCGCCAATAAATTTCAAAAGATTTAAGAACGGCCAAAGCATAATCTTTATC
>CALGBJ010000086.1 GCA_937877385.1 uncultured bacterium | reverse complement strand
ATTTCCAAAAATCTGGCGTGGTCAAAGAATTTTAATTAAATTGAAAGATAATTCAGGTACAGAAAACCAGGTCTTAAAAGACTTAGTTTTGAAGAATGATTTAAGAGAAAGTTTGACCGGGATTAATTTTGAAAAGGTTGAACCTAAAGAAGTTTTACTTTCAGGAAGAAAGAAAAATTTTGAAAAAGCCATTCGTTTAGATGGTTGGCTTTTTCAATGGAACGGCCAAGAGATTAAAATTTCTAATCAGATAAAAGAAAGCCCTTCGCCAACGCCTGTTTCAACGCCGCAACCAGCATTGACGTCAACGCCAAAGTCAAGCCCTTTTCAAATTCAAGATAATTTAGGGAATAAAAATCAGCAGAGAAGCACTTTAACAATTGGCAAAGTTTTTTCTCTGGCTTTGGTTGATTCAATCAATCCTTGCGCTTTGGCTGTTTTAGTTTTAGTTTTGATTTCTGTTTTAACTTTTAATCCAGGAGATAGAAAAAAAATTTTCCTGACCGGTTTTTCTTTTCTTTTATCTGTTTTTTTAATTTATTTTTTTTATGGCTTAATTATTATTAGATTTTTTCAAGTTAGCCAGACAATAAGTTTTTTAAGAATTTATCTTTATAAAATTTTAGCAGTTTTTGCTATTATTTTAGGCATTCTTCATCTTAAAGATTTCTTTCACTATCAACCAGCCGGATTTTTAACTGAGATGCCTCTTTCTTTTAGACCTAAAGTCAAAGAATTTCTCAGCCGAGTTAGTTCGCCAAAGTCAGCTTTTCTGGCTGGCGCTTTTGTTTCTCTTTTTCTTTTGCCCTGCACTATTGGCCCTTATATTATTTGCGGAGGTATCCTTTGTTCTTTTGGTTTGCTCAAATCAATTCCTTATCTTTTGTTTTATAATTTAGTTTTTATTTTGCCGATGTTAATTATTGTTTTGCTAGTTTGCTTTGGTTTGGCTGAAGCCACGAAAATTGCTCAAAAGAAAGATAGAAATATCAGATATATTCATCTTTTAGCTGGTTTAATTATTTTTCTTTTAGGCATACTAATGCTTTTTGGCTTTATTTGATTTAAATTTAGAAATAAAAATAAATTTTTTCCACAATCTCTTTTGACGAAAATAATTATTTAGTTAAAATTTGTATAAGTTAAAATTACTTTGTTTATGAAAGAAGGGGTAAATATTCCAGTAAAAATTATTAGGAAAAATTTAGTTGACGACCAAGAAAAGGAAAAATATAGCCGACCAGAAAAAGTAGGTAGGGCTTGTCTTTTTTTAATTGCTTTTCTGACTCCTTTTTTCTTTCTGCCTTTAACAATTTCGCCAGTTTTCTTTGATAAGCATATCTTAATAATCATTCTTTCTCTTTTATCTTTTTTTGCTTATTTAATAAAAGTTTTTCAGACAAAAAAAATTATTTATCCTCATTCATCTTTTTCATTTTTCTTGCTAATTCTTTTGACAATTGTTGTTTTGAGTTTTTTGTTTTCGCCTTATAAGTTTAATTTTTATAAGCAAATCACTTATCCTGATTCTTTTATAAACTTTTTGGTTTATGGTTTGATTTTCTTTCTTTCTTCAGTCTTTCTTGAGAAAAAAGATATCAAAACTCTTCTCAAGTTTTCTTTGGTTGGTATTTTTATTGCTTGTTTTTTTGGTTTTTTGCAGATAATTGGCAGATTTGTTATCCCTTTTGGTTTCACTAAACAGAGAACTTTTCAACCAGTTGGTCCTCTCTTTGCTTGGGGAGTTTTTTCTGCTCTGGGTTTATTTCTTTTGCCGGTAATTGATTTTAAAAATGGAAAGGGCTGGTCTCAAAAATTTTTCCAGCAAGCAAAAAGAGCAATTTGGCTATTTCTTTTAATCTTCTTTTCTCTAAACGTTATTATTTTTAATTCGTTATTTTTGTGGTTGATATTGGCTATCTCTTTAATTTTTATTGCCGCCTATCACTTTGTTTTCTTTACCCAGAGTAAAAGGACTATCTGTTTGCTTATTTGTTCAGCCATTGCCTTACTTTTTCTTTTAATTGGTAGATATCTTTTTTTCTTACCTCCTCTGCCTCCAGAATTAAATCTGACATTTTCTTCAACTGCTTCTATTGTTAAATCAACTTTAACTAATTGGCGATATCTTCTTTTGGGCAGCGGACCAGGAACTTTTGAATATGATTTCTTGAAATTCAAGCCATTAGGTTTAAATCAGACGAATTTTTGGTCTTTTAGGTTTTACCAGGGAGCCAATTCTTTCTTAACTTTCCTGGCTGATTTAGGTATTTTAGGGTTTCTTTCTTTGATAATTCTTTTAATCCTCTTTTTTAAATCAATTTTTGAGGAAGAAGATGAAAAAATTTCTCTTCTTATTTCTCCATCTTTCTTTTTGGTAGTTTGTTTATTTTTCTTCCCTTTTTTCTTTAGTCAAGGAGTTTTTCTGTCTTTGTTTTTAGGTGTTTTAACTAGTTCAAATAAACGAAAAGAGATTAATCTCCAGTTTTTCTCAGAAAATTTAGCAAATTTAAGCAGAACTTCTTCTAAAGAAAAAATGAAAGTTTTTTCTCTTTTTCTCTTTTTTGTTCTCTTGACCTTTTTAAATTTAGCAGCCATTTGCTTTTTCCTCAAAGGTTATCTGGCTGCTTTCTATTACCAAGAAGGTTTAAAAAAATTAAGAGAAAATAATTTTACTCAAGCGAATAACTTTCTTTCTCGGGCAGTTGTTTTAGATGGTAGCACAGATTTTTATAAGAGGGATTTAAGTCAGGTTCTTTTACAAGATGGTTTACAAGATTTAACTGCTAAAGATAGTCAAAAGAATAAAGAGAAACAGAACTTAGGTTTAAGAAAAGTGTCCTTGGCTATTTCTGTTGCTAAAAATTTAGCCGATTTTCATTCTTTTGAGCCATTAAACTGGGAGAATTTAGGTGATATTTATCAAAGAATAATTCCTTTCTCTCAGGGAGCAGAAAATTTTGCTAGAAATTCTTATCAGAAAGCGATAGAAATGGATCCAAAAAATCCTCGTTTACCTTTAAACATTGCTGTGACTTTAGTCAATTCAGCTGATAAAGACAAAGCTCTTGGCATTCAAGAAAATTGGCGAGAAAAACTGGAACTAGCTAAGAAGTTCGTTGATAAATCTTTAAAGCTGAAGAGTAACTACCAAGATGCTTTATTTCTTTCTCAACAAATTTCTTTAAGACTGAAAGAGAAATCGCCAATTAAGAAGAAAGAAGGGCAAAAGGAAGAACAGAAGGAAGAAGAAAAATTGAAAGAGGAGGATCAAAATAAAAGTGAAGGTAAAGAGAAAAATTCTTCTGAGAAAAACTTGGAAGAGAAAAGCGAGGAAAATCTAAACAAACCTAAAATCTGAAAAGTAAAATCTACAAAATAAGATTTTAGCGCAAAGCGTAAAGTGCAAAGCGCAAAACTACAACTTAAAGTGTAAAGCGAATAAAAATTCAACCCAGAACTACTAAAGAGTTCTGGGTTGCCCAATACCCTTTAGTGGTATTGGGCAAAATGCCCACCCCTTCCTATTTCCTCCCCCTCCCAGAGGGAGGGGGAGGATTAAGGTGGGGGAGGGGTATTCTTTTTTTCTAAATTGTAGCTTTAAGTTTTACGCCGTGGCTTTGCGCTTTGAGTTTTACGCTTTAAGTTTAAATTTGTTTGAGTAATGAGTTTAAAATCAAAAAAATTTATCCTTTGGTTTAAAGAAATTTCTCATAAAGATGTGCCTTTTGTTGGTGGAAAGAATGCCTCTTTGGGAGAAATGTATAATTCTCTTTCTAAAAAAGGAGTAAATATTCCTGACGGCTTTGCCACCACTTCTTTTGCTTTCTGGCACTTTATGAAAAAAACTGGCCTTAAAGAAAAAATCAAGGAAATTCTAAAAGATTTGGATGTTTCAGATATTAAGAATTTGCAGGAAAAAGGAAAAAAGGTGAGAAATTTGATTTTAAAAAGTGAAATTCCTGAAAATTTAGAAAAAGAGATTTTAGAAAGTTATCATAAACTCTCAAGGAAATACAGGGAAGATTTTACTGATGTGGCTGTTAGAACTTCAGCTACAGCCGAAGATCTTCCTGAAGCAAGCTTTGCTGGCCAATATTGGACTTATTTAAATATCAAAGGAGATGAAGAATTACTAAAAGCAGTTAAAGGTTG
>CALGBJ010000085.1 GCA_937877385.1 uncultured bacterium | reverse complement strand
AAACACCTTGGAAAGCCTGGAAGATGCCCGAAATGTAAATCTACTTGGATAGAACCGGCAAGATTTAAAATTAATTCAAAACGTTGATTTAGGCTTCTTCTGGCACTTCACTTGGCAACTTCTTTAATCCCTGTATAGTGAGCCTCACTACGTCTTCTTCTATTTCAACAGCTCCAGTTTCGGCCATTTCTTCTAGATATCTCCTAGCTAGTATGGTTGGTATTGCTACTATTTTACTTATTCGCGAAATTGGTAATTCCTGATATTCTTTAAGCACTGCCAGTATTTTTATTTTTGGGTCTTTTTCCATCATTTTCATAAGTTTTTCAAGTAGGGTGTCGTATAGCTCCAGTTGTTTTTTAAGTTCCTTATTTTCCTCAATTATAGCTTTTCTTTCCTTTTCAAGTTCTTGCAGTCTTTTCTTGACATCTCTTAGCTCTTTATTAACTTTTATAAGTTCGGCGTCTGCACCTTCTAGTTTTTCTAATTCTTTGGCTAGTCGTTCTGCTTCTTCTTTTTTGTCAGCAAGTTCTACTTCAAGTTTTGACGCTTTGCTTTCTAAGCCTGTTATTTTTGCTCTTAGTTCGTTTATTAGATTTGTTTTTTCATCGAGACGTTCTTGAAGCGCTGCTATTGTTGGCTTTAACTTTCCTTCTATCTCCTCTTGTGCTGCATGTAATTTTTCTTCTAATTCTTCAATCGTTCTAGTTTTGTCTTTTAATTCTTCTTCAAGTTTTGCTCGGATTTGTTTTTCGCTTTCTAAGTCTGTTCTAGCTGTTTTTAACTTTTCTAGCTCTGCGCTTAACTTAGAAAGCTGCGCTTCTTTTTCCTTTAGTAATTTTTCTGTTTCTGAATATTTTTTAACTTCTTCTTCAAGTGTCTTTAAACTTTTTTTTAAAGATTCTAATTCTTCCATCTTTGCTTTAAGTTCCTCTTCTTTTTCTGAGAGAGCGGTCGCCAATTTATTTCTTTCTTCTTGCAGTTCCTCTATTTTTGCTTTCGCTTCATCAAGTTCTAACTGTACATTTTTCAACTTGTTAATTACGTCTTCTCTACTCTTTAATTCTTCAAGCAGCCTGTCTCTTTCTCTTTCAAGGTCTTTTATTCTCCTTTCAGCTTCACTAAGTTGGTCCGAGAGTTTTGATATTTCTATAAGTTTTCCCTCGGCTTCTTCAAGTTTTTGTCTAAGTTCCTCTATAGTTTTTTCTCTTGTCTCAAGTTTCGATGTTAACACTTCCATTCTTTTTTCGAGTTCCCTTGCCTTTCTTGCTTCTTCATTAAGTTTTTCAATTTCTTCTCTTAATTTATCTATCTCGCTCTCTTTTTCAGCGGCTTCTTTTTCTTTTTCTTCAAGTTTTTGCCTTAATTCACTTAATCTTGCTGTCAGTGTTTCTACGTCCTTTCTAAGCGTTTCCATGGTTTCTTCTACTGTTCCAGTACTGTCTAGTATTTTCTCTCTGATATAGCTGGCCAAACCCTTGCTCATCCTTACTGCTAAGTGTTCTATAACCTGGTC
>CALGBJ010000084.1 GCA_937877385.1 uncultured bacterium | reverse complement strand
TTTTCTTATGAAATTTTAGTCGTCAATGATGGTTCAAAAGATAAAACCGCTTCAGTTGTTAGAAAATTAATGGAAAATACTCCTAAATTGCAGTTAATTGATAATTTTGAAAACAGAGGTAAGGGAGCAGTAGTTAAACAAGGAATGCTTTTAGCCAAAGGAAACTATCGGCTTTTTATGGACGCTGATAATTCAACTACTATTGATCATTTTGAAAAAATGATGCCTTTAATTGCTGAAGGCTATGAAGTCATTATTGGTTCTCGAGACAATAAAGATGCTTCAGGAGCCAGGCAGGCAGTTAAGCAACCATTTTATAGAAGATTAATTGGCAATTTTGGTAATTTGTTTATTCAAATTATGGCTGTGCCTGGTATTTGGGATACTCAATGTGGTTTCAAATGTTTTTCCCGAAAGGCCGCTTTGGATATTTTTAGCCGTTGCCAAATTTCTGGTTGGGCTTTTGATGTTGAAGTGCTTTTTTTAGCAAGAAAGCTTGGTTATAAAATTGGCATTATTCCTGTTTATTGGCGAAACGATCCTCGGAGTCATGTTAATTGGCGGGCTTATTTTAGTGTTTTAAAAGATGTTATTAAAATTAGATTAAATTCTAAAAGATATTTTAGTTAATGAAAATTCTTTTTTTAAAGGGAATAAAAATTTTAGATTCCCGTGGCGAGGAGACCTTAAAGGTAGTAATGAAAACAGATAGAGGTGGTTGGTCCTCGGTTTCTTTGCCGCAAGGAAAAAGCAAGGGTAAAAAAGAGGTCATTTCTTTAAAAGTTAATGAATCTTTAAAAAGAATAAAAGAAATTTTTTCTTTTCTTGCCAATAAAAAAATTTCCAGCCAAGAGCAGTTAGACAGATTACTTTTAAAATTAGACGGCACCGAAAATAAAAGAAATTTAGGTGGTAATACTATTTTGGGCATTAGTTTGTCTTTGGCTAAAAATTTTGCTCAAAGCAGAAAACAAGAATTGTATCAATACTTAAAAGAGTTAATTAACAAAAAAGAAAAAATTTCTTTTAATTTGAAATTGCTTTTTAACTTAATTAATGGCGGTCTTCATTCGCCGAGCGGTCCCTCTATTCAAGAATATTTGCTTCTAACTAATTTAGACAAAGGTAGAGGAATTTGGCTGGCCTCGAAAATTTATCATTCTTTAGGCAAAAAATTAAAAGCCGGTTTGGGTGACGAAGGTGGTTTTATTTTGAGAGAAAGAGACAATGAATTGCCTTTGAGATTATTAAAGCAGATAGTTAAAAAAATAAATTCTTCTCAAAAAATAAGGTTTGGTCTGGACGTGGCTGCTTCAAATATTAAGGAAAAAATTAATATTCTCAAACTAGTCGAGAAATACAACCTTTTGTATTTAGAAGACCCGAAAAAAGAAAACAATTTTGCTGGCTTTCGGAAATTAAGAGAAGAATTAAAAAGCCAAGGAAAAGATACTTTAGTTGTTGGCGATGATTTGACTGCTACTAATCCCCAGAGAATTAAAAGAGCAATTCGGGAAAAATCTATTGATGGAATAATTGTTAAACCAAATCAAATTGGTAGTTTGACAGAGGCAATTGAAGCGATTAAAATAGCCAAAAAGAATAAATTAAAAGTTATTATTTCTCACCGAAGCGGCGAAACTTGTGATAATTTTATTGCTGATTTGGCTCTAGCCAGCAATGCCTGGGGGTTGAAAAGTGGAGCGCCGAGTCGTTCAGAAAGAAATTCAAAATATAATCGGTTATTAGAAATACTAAATTTGAGAAATGGGCCTATGGTGTAATGGTAACACACGTCTATGGCATGGACGAGATCAGGGTTCAATTCCCTGTAGGTCCACTTTTATTTATCAATATGTCTTTCTCTATTGGTATTGTTGGCTTGCCTAATGTTGGTAAATCAACCTTATTTCAGGCAATTACTAAAAAACAAGTTTCTCGAGAGAACTATCCTTTTTGCACGATTGAACCAAATATCGGCACGGTAACTGTTCCAGATAGTCGCCTTGATAAACTGGCCGAATTTAATCACTCAGTCAGAAAAATTTATACAACCATTGAATTTGTTGATATTGCTGGTCTAGTTAGAGGTGCCCATCAGGGAGAAGGTTTAGGGAATCAGTTTTTGTCTCATATTAGAGAGGTAGAGGCTATTGTTTATGTCCTCCGGGCTTTTACTAATGAGAAAATTGTTAACCCTGAAGGCGATATTGATATTTTGCGAGACAAAGAAATTCTTGATATTGAAATGACTTTGAAAGATTTAGAAACTATTGAAAAGAGAATGAAAAAATTAGAAAAGGAAGTGAAAACTGGTGATAAAGAGGCAATTAAGGAGGTAGCAATTTTAAAAAAAGCGGCTGAATTATTAGCCAAAGGAATAACTTTAGAAAGTCAAAAATGGTCATTAGAAGAGCAAGAAAAATTAAAAAAATATCAATTTTTAACCTTGAAGCCAAGGATTTATCTTTTAAATGGTAATCCCGAAGAGATTTCTAAAGAAGTTTTAAGAATCTTTCAAGAAAACAAATGGCCCTTTTTGATTATGAATTTGCTTGAGCAATTTGAATCTTCAGAATTAAGTCCTGAAGAAAGAGAAGAGCTCGACTTGCCAGCTGAATTACAATTAGAAATGTTAATAAAAAAATCCTATGAGTTGCTTGATTTAATTACTTTCTTTACGATCAATCCTGAAGAGACCCGGGCTTGGACTTTGAAAAGAGGAACAGCTGTTCCTCAAGCCGGCGGAATAATCCATAGTGACTTTGAAAAGTATTTTATCAAAGCCGAAGTTATTAATTGGCAAGACCTTTTAGCCGCTGGCAGTTTTGCTCAAGCCAGAGAAAAAGGACTAATTAGAATAGAGGGCAAAGATTATTTGGTGGCTGATGGTGATGTTATTTTTATTAGAAGCGCCCAGCACCATTTAGCCTCCAAAGGCTAAATGGTGCTGGGTGGCTAAAAAAGGCAAGGAATCTCCTTGCCTTTTAGTTTTTTTTAAAAATAGAAATACTTTCCGTTTCTTCTAATAACAGAGGAAGGGTTGGGATTTT
>CALGBJ010000083.1 GCA_937877385.1 uncultured bacterium | reverse complement strand
ATTCACTTAAGAGCCAAAGATAGTTTTACTGGCCAAATCTATGATATTGAATGTCCTGATCTTGGCTTAGCCAACCTTCGTTTTTTTGACAAAACCATCTCTTCTCAAGACCAAGTAGTCAAATAAAGAAAAATTATGCTTTTCAGCGAATACGATATTAGAGGGATTTGGCAAAAAGAAATAAATAAAGATTTTGCTCTTAAATTGGGAAAAGTTTTAGTTGCTTTTAGTCGAAAAAAACAACCAAGAATTCTGATTAATTTTGATACCCGCTCTTCTTCACCAATTTTAGCCAGATATTTAATAAGAGGCGTTTCCCAAGTAAAAGGAAAAGCTATTTTAGGAGGAAAAGTTTCTACCCCTTTTCATTATTTTTTAACTAAAAAAATCAAACCCGACCTCTCAGTAATGATTACCGCATCTCACAATCCTCCTCAATGGAATGGTTTTAAACTTTTCAACAAAAGAGGTGAAGTTATCTACAAAGAAAACGGTTTAAAAAAAATTCAAGAATTATTAAATTCTCTAAAAGAAAACCATCAATCCAAAAAGAAAAAATTCTCTTTAGAAAAAATCAATCTTAAAGAATGGCAAAAGAAATATTTTCAATATTTAGAAAAAGAATCTCCTCTAAAAAAGGATTTTTGGCAAAAAAATAAATTTGTTTTCGACTTCAGTAATGGCGGAAGCTCTTTGGTGATTGGAAGATTTTTAAAAAAAAGCAAAATTAAAGGATTCCTTTTTCTAAATAAAAAAATTGATGCTTTTTTCCGTAAACATCCGTCAAATCCTTTATTAAAAGAATCTCAAAAACAAATTAAAAGGAAAATTCTTGAAGAAAAAGCCATAGCTGGAGCAATCTTTGATGGCGACGGCGATAGAGTTGTTTTTTTCAATCAAAAAGGAGAAATTATTCCGGCAATTGTTATTGCCAAATTGCTTATTGAAAATTACTTTCCTCGCTCAAAAAGAATTGTCAGTGATGTCCTTTCTGGTTTGTCTTTCAAAAATTTTCTCCAAGAAAAAAAAATAAAAATTATTTATTCTAAAGTTGGGACTCCTTATATTTATTTCTCTTTGAAAAAGAAAAAAACAAAATTTGGTTTTGAAAGTTCTGGCCATTTCTATTATGCTTCTTTTTGGAATTACGACAACGCTGACTTGACTTTATTGAAAATTCTTAATTTAATTTCTTCTCAACCGAAAAAATGGCAGGAAAATTGTTTACTTCAAAGAAATTTTCTACCAAGAGAAGAAATAAATTTTGACAGAGAAAAATATAGAAACTATCAAAAAATCAAAGAGAGAATTAAAAAAAGATTCTCCCGGGAAAAAGGAAAGTTTGATTGTTTGGACGGTTTAAGTTTTTTTGCTGAAAATTACTGGTTCAATTTAAGAAAATCAAAGACAACTCCTATTTTAAGATTAAATGTTGAAGCAAATTCGGAAAAAGAATTAAAAAAAATAAAAAAGGAATTAATCTCTTTAATTGAAAGATGAAAAAAGAAAAAATAAAAAAATTTATTTATCCAAATAAATTAAAATTAGTTTTCATTCCTTCGCCAGAAGAAACTTTTACTCTTCTTATTTTGGTCAATGTTGGTTCTGAATATGAGGACAAAAAAACAAATGGCATTTCTCATTTTTTAGAACATCTTTGCTTCAAGGGCACAGAAAAAAGACCAAGCAGTAAAGAAATTTCTTTAGAATTTGATTCGCTCGGCGCTTATGTCAATGCTTTTACCTCTTACGAATATACTGGCTATTTTGCCAAAGCCAGAAAGGTTCACTTTAAAAAAATTTTAGAACTTTTAAGCGATATTTATCTTCAGCCGATTTTTCCAGAAAAAGAAATAGAAAAAGAAAGAGGAGTAATTTTAGAAGAATTAAGAACCTATCATGATTTACCCTCTTCTTATGTTAAAGAAATTTTTTTAAATCTTCTCTACCCAAATCAACCGGCTGGTTGGTCAATTCTTGGTTCAGAAGAAAATATCAAAAAATTTAAACAAAAGGATTTCTTCTCTTTTAGAAAAAAGCATTATCTGCCTTCAAAAACAGTTGTTGCTCTCTGTGGAGATTTTAATTTTGAAGAAATAAAAAAAGAAATTGGCGAATCTTTCTCTTCTTTGTTTTTCAAAAAACCTCCTTTAAAAAAGAAAGTCAAAACTACTTTTGCTTTTAGGAAGAAAGTTTGTTTTAGAGAGATAAAACAAATTCATCTAAATTTGGGAGTGCCGATTTTTTCAATTTTCAATGAAAAAAAATATCCTCTAAAAGTAGCTAATGCTATTTTAAGTTATGGAATGAGTTCCCGTTTCTGGGAAAAACTAAGAGAAAAATTGGCTGCTGTCTATTCTTTTAGTAGTGAAGTAAATCTTTTCTCTGATCATGGCTACTTTTTATTTAGAAGTTCAACCAACCAAGAGCAGTTAGCCAAGGTTATTTTAACTGTTTGCCAAGAATGGCAAAAAATAAAAAAAGAAATTGTTGAGAAAAGCGAGTTAAGAAAAGCCAAAGAAACTCTAAAATCCTCTTTGTCTTTTTCTCTGGAAACAACTGAAGACAAGGCATTTTTTTACGGCTTAAACGAATTAATTCTAAAAGAAACTCCTACCCCAAAAGAAATTTTTCAAAAAATTGAAAAAATTAAAGAAGAGGAAATTCAAAAAGTGGCTGAAGAAACTTTTAATAAAGAAAAAATTAATATTGCCCTTTTAGGACCGATTAAAAAGTTTCCAGAAAAAATAGAAAAAGAGATTAAAAGAATCTTATGAAAATTCTTTCTTTTGAAACTTCTTGCGACGAAACAAGTATTGCTTTAATAGAAGGAAAAGGCGGCTTTCAGAAACCGCAGTTTAAAATCATTAAAGAAATTGTTTCCTCGCAAATAAAAATCCACCAGCCCTTTGGTGGAATAGTACCAAATTTAGCCAAAAGAGAACACCAAAAAAATTTGCCTTTTATTTTTAAAAAAATTTTTGGCGAACTCAAGCCAAAAAAAATGCCGATCGATCTTCTGGCCGTCACTATTGGCCCAGGTCTTTCACCCTGTCTTTGGCAAGGAATAAATTTTTCCAAAGAAATATCTTGTCATTATAAAATTCCTTTAATGGGAATTAATCATTTAGAAGGTCATATTTTTTCTCTTTTTCTTCAGAAAAAATTCTCTTTCAAATTTCCATGTTTGACTCTAATTGTTTCTGGTGGTCATACAGAAATTGTTTTAATTAAAGATTGGTTTAAATATAAAGTCATTGGCAGAACTAGAGATGACGCCTTAGGCGAGGCCTTTGATAAGATAGGTCGATTGCTTGGCATAGATTATCCAGCCGGACCAGAAATAGAAAAAAGAGCTAAAAAAGGAAAAATTGAATACTCTTTTCCTTCACCAATGATAAAGCAGAAAAACTTTGACTTTAGTTTTGCCGGTTTAAAAACGGCTGTCTTTTACCAATATCTCAAGGAAGGTCAAAAAAGCGATAATCTTTCTGAAGAAAAAATAAATAATTATTGCGCTTCTTTTCAAAAAGCGGCTTTTGAAGTTATTTTGGAAAAAACTTTAAAAGCTGCTACTTGCTTTAAAACCAAACAACTGATTTTAACTGGCGGAGTTTCAGCCAATAGAACTTTAAGAAAAGAATTTGAAAAAAGAATAAAAGAAAGAAAATTGAAAATTGATTTTTTTGCCCCTCAATTAAAATATTCAACTGACAATGCTACAATGATAGGCATTGTCGCCTACTTTAGAAATTTAAAAGAAAAGGCTAAAATTTGCCCAAAAATTTCTGCTAAACCAGATTTAGGGTTATAGTCAATATATTCCTGAAGGTAATTGGTAAGCTTTATTTCAGTTAAAAACTTTGAAAATCCGCTTGGTTAAGGTAAAATTAAGGTATGAAATGTCTCGTTGTAACAATGCGTTGCTTTGGACGCTATCAACGGGCCAAAAAAAGAGTGCGTAACGTGTGGTTTAAAACGATACTTTAAGACTGAGAAGTTACTTAACTAAACAAGAATATCATCATATTGAAAATGGAGATTAACAGAATTTTTTGCGTTGGGCATGTCGGCCTATCGTCTAAGATTTCAGGTTTCCTACAGCCAGAAGATAACCAACAAGTGGTATTATCTAATTCGCAAAAATAAAACTTACTTAACAACGAATTGTTAAAGAATAATTACTGAAAGAAAGTTGCCTAATTACTATAAAAAAACTTATGTTCTCAAAGATAAACAAAATAATTAAAATTTTAATTCTCTCTGATGTAGCTTTATTGACCGGCTTTGGTTTTATAACCCCAATTTTTGCTATCTTTCTGACCAATAACATTCAAGGAGGTAATGCCCAAGTAGCTGGGTTTGCTGCTTCAATCTATTGGATTGTAAAGTCACTGGCTCTAATTCCCTTTGGTAGATATTTAGATAAAAATCCTGGAGAAAAAGACGACCTCTATTTTATAATTATCGGCAATATCTTGGCTGCCTTTGTTATTTTCGCTTATCTTTTTTCTTATCTACCCTGGCATATCTATTGTCTACAAGTAGTTTATGCTCTAGGTATGGCTATGAATATTCCTGGCTATACAGCAATTTTTACCAGGCATATTGATAAAGGTAAAGAGGCTTTTGACTGGAGTACTAGAGGCGCTCTTATTGGTATAGGTACAGGTATAAGTGGTGCTTTGGGCGGAATAATTGCTTATAATTTCGGCTTTGAACCACTTTTTATTGGTGTGGGTATTTTTATTCTTATAAGCGCTTTTTTGCCTCTGTTGATATTAAAAAATATAAAATAAATACTATCCAACCAATCCGGTAACGAAATGAAAAAGATAGTTTTCTAAGGTTATTTGGACAAATAAGCAAGTTTCTTCTTCTTGCTTTCCCCTACCTATACCCTCCCCCCTCCTTTGGAGAAGGAGGAGTAAGGTGGGAGGTAACAATTACAATTCAGACAAAAGTGTTCGGAATCATCATGGTCAGGAAAATTAGAAATTTGACAAAACAGAAAATAGGTTTAAAATTTTAGACGAAAAAATAAATTTATGGATGAAGATGACCAAAAAAGAAAGAAAATATCAGTTAATTCAGAAGAAATACGCTGGCCGACATTTAATTTTAGAATTTTATGGCTGCCAAAAAAATTTGGATTCAACCAAAGAAATAAAAAAAATCCTTCTTAAAGCAGCCAAGAAATGCCAAGCGACTATTTTGTCTTCCAAAATTTATCATTTCTCTCCGCAAGGAATCTCGGCTGTAGTTATTATTAAAGAATCTCATCTCTCAATTCATACTTGGCCAGAATACAATTATGCAGCGATCGATCTCTTTACCTGCGGAAAGGTTTCTCCAGAAAAAGCTATCTCAGAATTAAAAAAGGGCTTTCAACCAAAGTTCATTCAAGCAACTCTCATTAAAAGAGGATTTTTAAAGTTCTAAACTTGAATATCAAATAAAAATGAAAAGTTAATAAAGAATAAAAAATGATGATTCAAGCGCAAAATTCAAACTTCAAATTAAGACGCGATCGCGTCTTAATTTGAAAAATTGTTTTTT